>DOIU01000545.1 GCA_003511825.1 Gammaproteobacteria bacterium
ACTTGGCGACGTCGGAAACCCCCGTGGTTGGGCAGCCAACGGTCGTGAATACGGCGCATGGGCGCCAAGAGGTGATGGTGGTGAAGGTGGGGCGCTTCAATGTGGATGTGGACAGCAACCATCCCTACGCCGGTAAAACGCTGACCTACGAGATTGAGATTCAGAACGTGCTCGAGGCAACGGCAGAAGAACTTGATCACCAACATGCACACGGGCCAGGAGGACATCAGCACTGAGGCACGGCCCGTGCCGCTGAAGAGCGGCAAGGGCTGGTGTTAGTGTGCTATTGACTGGCGTCGTCCAGTTCCGCGATTGGGAAGTCTTTCACGAAAGCCAAGACGGTATCGTGATCGACGTTAGAGGAGGTGATGTTCAGCATGCCGCCGCTTTTCATCGAGACGCTGAACTCGACCTGCTGGGCGTCGCTCATGTCGATCACGGTGCGGCGCTGGATGCGCATTTTCTTGCCGGTACCGCCCATATTCATGCCCATGCGCGCAATGGCTGCGAGACCACCCGCTGCGGCGCCGCCGCCGGTGTAGGTCACGTTAATCAGCTGGTTGCCCTGCACGTATTCGCGTTCCATGATGCGCATGCCCATGGTGCTTTGCGATTGCAACTCATTGCCGACGAAGCCATTGATCTCGTCCGGGAAGAGTTGACCTGCTGCTTGCTGCTGCAATTGCTCCAGCGCTTCGAGGCACCAGCGCGCTTCTTCAATCGCACCTTCTATGTCGTCTTCGTCGAACAAACGAGCGGCCTCTCGGCAGACCTTGCCGGGATTATCGTCTTGGGCGAAGGCGGGTGTGGTAAAAGCCACTGCTGCGGCAAGGCAGAGCGTCATGCGTCGGTACATAGAGTGGATCCTCTTATCAGTTGGGATGGCCGGATTGATCATTAACGGCGAAATGGTAACATTTTGGCGTTGGGTTTTTTACCGCTAATTGAGAACGCACCTCACTCAATAATAACGCATTGCAAGGGGCTGCTTGGTGACCGCAAGGGCGGTTGGTCATCCAGCCTTTGCGGTTCGCTCCTGGCACAAGGGACACGTCGGGTCTTGGCGCAGACGGATTTCTTGCCATTGCATGGCACGCCCATCCAGCAGCAACAAGCGTGATTCGAGGGTGTCGCCGATGTCGGTCAAGACCTTAATCGCTTCCAGCGCCTGTATGCTGCCGATAACACCGACGACGGGTGCGAGCACGCCGATGCGCGAGCAGGTTTCAGCCGCTTCGTCGCCGTCTTGATACAGGCAGCGGTAGCACGGTGCATCGGGTTTGTCGCATCGCAGCACGCAGACCTGGCCATCAAAACGTATCGCCGCACCCGAAACCAGCGGTGTCCGGGTCTCGACGCAGGCGGCGTTGACGGCAAAGCGGGTCGGGAAATTATCACTGCAGTCAATCACGATGTCCGCCGCCGCAACGGCGTCGGCAACGTCGTCGTCGTCCAGCGCATAATCAATCGTCTCAATGCGCACGTCGGGGTTAAGCGCGCGACAGGTATCGCGTGCGGAGTGGGTTTTCAGCTCACCGATGCGATCCGTCGTGTGCGCGATCTGGCGCTGGAGGTTAGACAGCTCGATGTGATCGAAATCCGCGAGCACGAGTGTGCCCACGCCGCTGGCTGCCAAATACATCGCCACCGGCGAACCGAGGCCGCCCATGCCGACGATGAGTGCGCGCTGGGAGAGCAATTTCTCCTGCGTTTCCAGGCCCATCTCCGGCAGGCTAATGTGGCGGCTGTAGCGCGCGAGTTGATCTGGGTTCATGCCGTGAAGTCCCGTATAGTCGTATACTGCCAAGACAGTGGCAGTGCCCGAATGGTTCAATGACACGGATTTTGACCAGCTCTCAGGAAAAAAGCAAAGCGCATGAATTATCTGGCACACGCCTTCCTCGGATTTGATGATGCAGAATGGGTTGCCGGGCAGCTCGCGGGCGACTTCGTCAAGGGGCGAAATCTGTCGGCGTACCCGCATGCCATTCGGCAAGGTATTCGCATGCATCGCCAATTGGATGCCTGGGCAGACTCGCACCCCATTTTTCGGCGCAGTTGCCAGCGTTTGTCGCCTGAGCGACGCCGCGTGGCGGGCATATTGGTCGATCTTGCCTATGACCATTGCTTGGCGTGTCAGTGGTCACATTATTGTCATACGGATTTGTTGGGGTATGCCGATTTCGTCTATCAGACACTCGCGATGCATGCCCCCAATTTGCCACCGACGATGCAGACGTTTATACAACGCAGCGCCGAGATCAGATTGCTTGAGCGTTACCAGCATCCGAGCGCCCTGGCGCGCGCGATCGACGTGATTGACGCGCGCATGAGTAAGCGGGGGTTGTTTGCCGGAGCGCTGGACGATGTCATGCAGAATCTACCGGCACTGAGTCATGACTTTGCGGAATTCTTTCCGCACGCAATCCGTCATATGGCGGGACTTGCACCGCAGCCTGGCAGCGTCAGGATATATGGAGACCACAATGCGGTTCTCCCCAAAACAGAGGTTTTTTTACGATGACCGATTTTGATGCGTCTGCAGACATGGATGTACCTCGGGACGCCCCCCTCTCTGAAACATGTGTTGAACCCACGACAGATTTTCAAGAAATTGTCCAGCATTCACCGGCTGAATCCGACACCTTGTTCGGCAATCGCGAACTGAGTTTTTTGTCATTTAATGAGCGGGTGCTTGAGCTGGCCTCTGACGAGAGCATGCCTTTACTGGAGAGACTGCGGTATCTGTGCATTTCCTCCAGCAATCTGGACGAGTTTTTTGAAGTGCGTGTGGCGGGTGTTAAGCAGGCGTTGGCGGGTAATGTGACGTCTCTGGCGCCGGACGGCATCTCACCGCAACAGCAGCTGAAGCAGATTGACGAGCGGTCTCACCGTTTGGTGGAGCGCCAGTACACCTTGTTCAACGACTACCTGATCCCGCTGTTGGCGGAGCAAGGCGTGAGATTCTTGCGTCGTGGCGAATGGGAGGAGTCGCTGCGCGATTGGGTTGAAGAGTTTTTCGATGCTGAAATCTTGCCTGTACTCAGTCCGCTGGCGCTCGATCCGGCCCATCCGTTCCCCAATCTGACGAACAAGAGTCTGAACTTTATCATCACCCTCGAAGGCGCGGATGCCTTTGGGCGTAACATCAACTATGCACTGCTGCGTGCGCCGCGCTCACTGCCGCGCGTGATTCCCGTGCCAGAGGCGGTGTGTGGCTATCCCCACGGTTTTGTCTTTTTGTCGTCCATTGTGCATGCGCAGATGGCGTCTTTGTTTCCGGGGATGGAACCGACCGGCGTGTATCAATTCCGCGTGACCCGCAACAGTGACTTGTATGTGTCTGACGAAGAGGCGGCCAATTTGCGCGGTGCGCTTGAAGAGGAGCTGCTGTATCGCAATTACGGGCAAGCGGTGCGTTTGGAAGTCGCGGACAACTGTCCGGGGAAAACCCTGCGTTATCTGCTCAGCCAATTTGATCTGCAAGACCAGGATGTGTTTAAGGTCAATGGGCCAGTCAACCTGAATCGCTTGTTCTCTATCCCGGATTTGATTGATCGCCCAGATCTGAAGTTTCCGAACTTCACACCGTATGTGTCGTCATTTTATGAGCGCGGGGCGAACATCTTCGAGCGCATTCACCGTCGTGGCAGCATGGCATTTCATCATCCCTATGACGGCTATTTGCCGGTGGTGGAGTTCGTTCGCCAGGCCGCACGTGATCCGGATGTATTGGCGATTAAGCAAACCTTATATCGTACCGGCACGGAGTCTGTTTTCGTCAAATACTTGATGGAAGCCGCGCGCGCTGGCAAGGACGTCACGGTGATCATTGAGCTGCGCGCCCGCTTTGACGAAGAGGCGAACATCGAGTTGGCCCAACGCCTGGAGGAGGCGGGTATTCAGGTGGTCTATGGGGTGGTGGGGTTCAAGACGCACGCCAAGATGATCCTGGTGGTCCGTCGCGAAAAGAAAAAACTGGTCCGATACGCGCACATCGGCACCGGAAACTACCACACCAGCACGGCGAGGTTGTACACCGACATCAGTGTGCTCACCACGGACAAGCAAACCACAAAAGACGTGCAAAAGGTCTTTATGCAGCTCTCGGGTTTGGGCAAAGCCGTCAACCAAAAGAAGCTGTTGCAGGCGCCATTTACCTTGCATTCGGGTTTGATCAAACGCGTCGAGCGTGAAATTGTCCACGCCCGCGAGGGGCGGCCGGCGCACATCATGGCGCGCATGAATTCCCTGGTCGAACCGAAGATCGTCAGCGCGCTGTATGAAGCGTCAGCGGCAGGGGTCAAGGTTGACTTGTTGGTGCGGGGTATTTGCGTGCTCAAGCCTGGCGTGCCCGGTTTGTCGGAGAATATCCGTGTGGTGTCGGTGCTCGGCCGGTTCCTAGAGCACTCGCGCGTGTTCTACTTCCTGAATGATGGGGACTCGGATATCTTTATCAGTAGTGCCGACTGGATGCCGCGTAACTTCTTCGCACGCGTGGAAGTGGCCGCACCGCTTGACGGTGAAATCGCAGACCGCGTCCGCGAAGAATGCCTCGAGGCTTTTATGCGCGACAATACTTATTCGTGGACGCTTCAATCGGACGGCGAATACGTGCGCAACACACCGGGTGACGCGTCTGCCTTCAGTGTGCAGCAGTGGCTGCGCGACAGCAGCGGTAAGTCCAGTTAGCGTGCTGGCGTGTTGTGCGCTGCCGCTTGGGCGGCGCCAGCCGCGATAGGCCCCTCGGTTTCCTATGAGGCTGACGGGGCAGGCCGCAGCGCTTTGCGTTCAAACAAAAAGCTCCCAAAGGGAATGAACGCTGCGATCAAACCAACCAGCCATGTCTGTATATTCAATAAGTCTTTAAACAGCGCCGCTGAGAGCAAGACGACGTACACCAAAAACGCAATGCCGTGAACTGGGCCGATGATAGAGACGGCTTCGGGCATGCCGGCGAGGCGTTTCAGCGGCACGGCGATCAGCACCAATAAGACGAGAGTGGTGCCTTCGAGCAAGGCGGCCTTACGCAAAAAAGTCATGCTCATCAACGTATCCGAGGATCTTTGCAGCGCGAAGTTGCGCGATGGGGCAGCATTGTAACAAGCAATTTCTGGGCAGTGAAATCCATTTGCAAAGCGACGAAGGTGTGGGTTTGGCACTCTGTTTTACGTTGCATGTTTGATGACATCCTCGGTATTGGTTCCCCGCTTACCTCAGAGCTGTCATCAACAGCAGAGAACTGTCCGTGTCATCCAAGAGAAAAACACTTTTTTTCAGAGGGCCGCTTCTGGCCATGCTGCTTGCCGGCTATGACATGGTAGGTTCTGTCGTTAGCTGCATCCTTGTCTTAAGGCGGGGTATCTGGGGCCTACCTCCAACGCCATGGCTGAATAGAGGACCAGTTCTATGTGCCCAGGGGCATTGATTGGCGCGGATAGGGAGTTGTTTCTGTTGACGGGATGCGCTTAGGATATCGCATCCGTGGGTCATGCGACTGCGTCTCTGAGAGACCTTGGCCATGCGCTGTATCTCGAACTGATAAGGGAGAACCTTCATGAAAATGTCCTTCAAGGCCGCGTTGCTGGCATCCGCCGTTGCGCTGTCTGGTTTGGTTCCGGCTGGTCCGGTGCGCGCTGGCGACACCCATCCAGTGACCGGCGAAGCGCTGGCTGACAATCAGGACTACACCTATTGGCTGCTTGAAGCAATCAAGTCGATGGACCCGCAAATCAACACCGATAACGAAGGTGGGGACGTGCTGCGTTCGCTGTTTGAAGGTCTCTACAATGAAGACCCGATGGGCAATCTGGTGCCGGGTGTGGCTCTGAGGCATGACCTGTCAGAAGACAAAACCGTGTACACCTTCCACTTGCGTGACGATGCGGTTTGGTCAGATGGCAAGCCTGTCACTGCTGGAAATTTCGTTGATGCCTGGAAACGCTTGGCTGATCCGGCAACGGCGTCGGAATACGCCTGGTATATGGAGCTGATGCAGATTGTGAACGCAAAGGCCGCGATTGCCGGCGATAAATCGGTGGACGAGATGGGGGTGCGAGCCATTGACGACCGCACGCTGGAAGTGACGCTCGAAGCACCGCTGCCGTATTTCCCGCAGATGTTGCCGCATGCGTCGGTTTTTCCGGTGCGTGAAGATGTGATCGCCGAGTTCGGCGATAAGTGGACCAACCCCGAGCATTTGGTCGGCAACGGCGCCTATATTCTGAAAGAACACA
>DOIU01000519.1 GCA_003511825.1 Gammaproteobacteria bacterium
CCCGAGCCAGCGCCTGAGCCCGAGCCAGCGCCCGAGACACCCGTCAGAGAGATTGAGTTTGATATTTACGCGGAGTGATCTTGAGGGAAGACAGGCCGATCAACTGACCCACAACGTCTGGTTCCGATAACGCTCGCGGAACCAGGCGGCGGCTATCACCGTCATGGCATTATTCAATTCGCCGGCATCCAAACGCGCAAACAGCGCCTCGGGCGACATCAACACAACGCGAATATCCTCACCCTCGTCGTGCAGACCGTGGTGGCCGCCTGCCTGCGCCAGGTCGGCTTCGGCGAGAAACAGATGAATCTTCTCTGAAGAGCCACCCGGACTGGAGAGATAACTCTGCATCGGTCGCACCCGACCGAGCACAATGCCCGCCTCTTCCTCGGCTTCGCGGCGGGCGACCGCTTCAAGGGATTCGCCGGGCTCAATGATGCCGGCGATCAACTCCAGCAACCAGGGGGTTTGCTCGTGCAGGGCACCAATCCGAAACTGCTCGACCAGCAGGATCTGATCCGTCACCGGGTCGTAAGGTAAGACGCCCACTGCACTGCCACGCTCAAATAACTCACGGGTGACCGGCGCCATCCAACCACCTCTGAACAAGGTATGTGTCAATCGATAGCGGATGATCTTAAAAAAGCCCTCAAAGCACGTCTCTTCAGACAAGACCTTCCAGTCGCGCTTTAGCGGTCCTGACATTGCATCTGCTCTTCAAGCTCTTGCAATTGTTGCGGGGTATCGATGCCGTGCGAAGGCACTTCTGCCGCCTCCGCGACATGGATGTACACACCGTTTTGTAGGGCGCGCAGTTGCTCGAGTTTTTCCAACCCCTCGAGTTGCCCGCCCGCCATATGCGTCCATTGCTGCAAAAACGCCACGCGATAGGCGTAGATGCCGATGTGACGCCAGGCGACCACCGGCTGTCCGGGTTTGGCATTGCGATCAAAAGGGATAGGCGCACGACTGAAATAGAGCGCGCGGCCGTCGGTATCAAAGAGGACTTTCACCACGTTCGGATCGTGGAAGTCAACCTCACGCTCAATGGGACTGCATAAGGTCGCGATGCCGGCGCGCGATTGCGAATAGAGATTGTTCGCCACCTGGTGAACCACGGTTGCCGGCGTCAGCGGTTCATCGCCTTGCAGGTTCACCACAATGGTTTCTTCCGACCAGCCCTTCGCTGCGGCTACTTCTGCAATCCGGTCGGTGCCGCTCGGGCAATCGGCCGATGTCATACAGACATCGGCACCAAAGCCGGCCGCAGCATCGGCAATCCGCTCATCGTCGGTGGCCACAATGACTTCCCTTGCCGCCGCTTCCAACGCACGCTGATACACATGCCACAGCATCGGCTGACCACAGATCTTGGCCAGCGGCTTGCCGGGAAAGCGTGAGGACGCGTAGCGCGCCGGAATAACGATGGTAAAGTCCTGTGCCGACATCTGAGTACCGTGCTTAAGCCGATGAGTGGGGGAAGTTTTCCAGCGCGGCGCTGAGTTTGTCAATCAGTGCGGGTGGTAAACGCGCGCCAACTCTCAAGTACCAGGCCTCATCAAGATCAAACGCCTGACACTTGACCGCGTCTTTTTCGGTCATGAGCAAGGGGGCATTGCGCAGCACCACCAGCTCCTCACGCTGGTAGCGGTGATGGTCGGGGAAGACGTGGGTGCGCAGCTTAACGCCGAGCGCTTCCAAGCTCGCAAAAAAACGCTGCGGACTGGCGGTACCGGCAATGGCATGCACGGTTCGCCCGGCAAAATGATCCAGCGGCGCTTCACCGCCGCCAAGGGCGCAGAAGGCCTCGGGTTGGAGGTGAAAAACAGCTTCACCCTCTGCCTCCGCTGGCCCGTTGTAGAGCACAAAATCCACCGCCTCGAGGCGCGCGACCGGTTCGCGCAACGGACCCGCCGGCAGACAGAAGCCGTTACCGTGACGCCGAGTACCGTCGACGACCGCGACTTCAAAATGCCGCCCGAGGCGGTAGTGCTGCAAGCCATCGTCACTGATAATCACGTTGCAATCGGTCTGTGCGATCAATGCCTTCGCCGCCGCGACGCGATCAGCAAAGACGCACACCGGCACGTTCGTGCGACGGTGTATCAGCACCGGTTCATCACCGGCATCCGTCGCTGACGTGGTTGCAGACACGCGTAAGGGGGCGTCTTGCCGCGCACCGCCGTAGCCTCGGCTGACGACACCAGGGCGATACCCCTGCGCGCGCAAGGCCTCGATCAGCGCGATGACGACTGGTGTTTTGCCCGTGCCGCCGACCGTGATATTGCCGACCACCACCACTGGGACCGGGCTTTGCCAAACGGGTTTGATCCCTCGATCATAGAGCCTGCGCCGCACGGCCACCACGGCGCAAAACAGCGCGGCGAGCGGCAGTAAGGCATAGGCCAGCGGATGGCGGGACCACCAGAAGTTCATGGCCGAGGCGGCGGGTTATTGGAACTGCAAAGCGTGCAGATAGGCATAATGACCCTCCTTCGCGATCAGTTCGCTGTGCGTACCCTGCTCCGCGATTTTGCCGTCCTTCATGACCACGATGCGGTCCGCCGTCTCGACCGTTGACAAACGGTGGGCAATGACCAAGGTGGTACGCCCTTTGAGCAAGGTCTCCAGCCCCTCTTGTACTTTGCGCTCGGATTCGGTGTCCAGCGCGGAGGTCGCTTCATCCAAGATCAGGATAGGCGCGTTCTTCAATAACGCGCGTGCAATGGCAAGCCGCTGGCGTTGCCCCCCCGAGAGCATCACGCCATTTTCACCGATAAAGGTGTCGTAGCCCGACGCCATGCGCTGAATAAAATCATCTGCGTGGGCGGCCACCGAGGCCGCGCGCAGTCGCTCTTGGGAGACGTCACCCAACGCGCCGTAGGCGATGTTGTTGGCGACCGTGTCATTAAACAAGGTGACGTCCTGGCTGACATAGGCAATCTGACTGCGCAAGCTCTCTAGCTTGATCTCATCAATCGGCACACCATCGATGGTGATGCGTCCGCTGGTGAGTTGATACAAGCGTGGTAATAAGTTCACCAAGGAGGTTTTGCCACTGCCCGACTCACCCACCAGGGCGACCGTCTCGCCGGCGGCGACGTCGAGGGACACCGCGTCCAGCACGGCGGGCTTGTCCGACTCGTAGTGAAAGCTCACGGCATCGAAGGTGATTCGCCCATCGATCTCTTCAAGGACGCGTGTGCCTTCGTCAATTTCTGAGGCCTCATCCAGCACCGCAAACAAACTCTCGCCCGCAGCGATGCCCTGCTGCAGCTGGAGGTTTAACATTGTCAGGCGGCGCACGGGCGCGAACAACGCCAGCATGGCAGCGACAAAGGCCATAAAAGTGCCAGGGCTGATGTCATCCATCAACGAACCACTGGTCGAGAGGTAAATGATGACAGCCAGGGCCACCGCGATCAGGAATTGGATGATCGGCGTATGCCCCGCCTTGGCAATGGTTTGGCGCATATTGAGCGAACGGTTCAGCTCGTTGACTTTCTCAAACTGCTGGCGCTCGTAGGCGTGCCCGCCAAAGATTTTCACCACCCGTTGGC
>DOIU01000436.1 GCA_003511825.1 Gammaproteobacteria bacterium
CCTGGGGCCCCGCAGTTACACCATCAACGAGCAGGGCATGATCTCACGCTTGATCGAGGCTAAACCCGAAGACCTGCGCAACTACCTCGAAGAAGCCGCCGGCATCTCAAAATACAAAGAACGGCGCCGCGAAACCGAGAACCGCATACGTCACACGCGCGACAACCTCGATCGCCTGAATGATTTGCGCGAAGAGGTGGACAAGCAGCTCGCGCGTTTAAAACGCCAATCGTCTACCGCTGAGCGGTATAAGAATCTCAAAGCCGAAGAACGTCAGCTCAAGGCGGAATTGCTGGTGCTGCGATGGCAGGCCTTTGACCAGCAAATCGCCGGTCGCGACGGCGACATCCGGCAGAAAGAAATCGCCCTGGAAGAGCAGCTCAGTGGGCAGCGCGCTTGCGAGAGCGCGATTGAAAAAGACCGTGAGCTGCAGGTGGCCGCGACGGAGCGCTTTAATCAGGCACAGGCCGAGTTCTATCGTCTGGGTGGTGAAGTCAGTCGCAGCGAGCAGAACATTCAGCACGTGCGCGAGACCCGCCAGCGCCAGCAGCGTGAGTTGGAGAAAATTGAAACCTCCATCCGCGAAGCCGAAGCGCATATGCGCAACGATGAGCAACGCATCGGCGACATTGATGCCGCGATGGAAAGCGACGAGCCCGCCTTTGATGAAGTCAAGGAGAGTCAACGGCTATCGGCGCAAGTGTTGGCACAGGCAGAGCAGGCGTTGGCGCAATGGCAAAAGCGCTGGGATACCTTCAGTGAGCGCAGCGATGAACCTCTGCGTGTGGCGCAAGTCGAGCTGTCGCGCATGGATCAGCTCGAGCGCAACCTCGAAGAACTGCACAAGCGCGAACAACGGCTGACCACCGAACAAGCCAGCCTCGACACGCAGGCCCTGCGCGAGCAAATTGAAGAACTGCTCGCCAACGAAATTGCTGTCAGCGCTGACGAGCAGCGTTTGCAGCAGTCACTGTCACAGTCCTCCGAAAATGTCCAACGCGTGCGCGACACGCAGCAAGACATTGCCGCCCAGCTGGATGAGGCCCGTGGGCAAGTGCAATCACTGCGTGGACGGAAGGCGTCCCTTGAAGCGTTGCAACAGGCCGCTTTGGGTAAGGATGATCGCAGCGCCATCGAATGGTTGGAGCGCAACGGCCTGTCCGAAAAGCCCCGCCTGGCCGAGCAGATCAAGGTTGCGCCCGGTTGGGAAAAGGCGGTTGAGTCTGTGCTCGGGCCACACCTGGAAGCCGTGTGCGTCGAGGGCATTGAAGGCTTTGCCGGCGTGTTGGTGGATTTCTCGCGCGGGCGCTTGTCGCTGGTAGAGATGGCGGCGCGCAATGACGTGTCCGTGTTGCGCGGAGATACGCTGCGCGACAAGGTCGAGTCGTCGCTGCCGCTCGATGACCTGATGGCCGGCATTTACGTCAGTGACACGCTGGAAGCTGCGCTCGGCATGCGACACAAACTCAAAGACGGTGAGTCGATCGTCACCCGTCGTGGTATTTGGGTCGGCAAAACGTGGTTGCGGATCGGCGAATCGGATAAAGAATCCGGTGTCATCGCGCGCGAGCAAGAAATCAAAGACGTCAACGATGCCTTGGCGCAAGCTGAAGAGCGCGTTGAGGCTCTGCAGGAAGACGTGGAAATCTTCACCCAACGGTTGCAAGAGGTGGAGAACCAGCGCGACACCAACCAACAGTCATTGAACCAGACGCTCAAATCACTGGCTGATATCCGCGGTGGCTTGAACGGCAAGCGCCATCGTCTGGAGCAGATCGAGCAGCGCGCAGGACGCCTGCAAGAAGAGCTCACCGAGGTGCGTCAGCACACCGAGGATGCGCAAGAGGAGTTAGCGGCAGCGCGTGCGCGACGCGCCGAAGCGCTCACACAAGGCGAGCAGCTGGCGGAGCAGGGCGATGCACTCAAGGCTGAGCGCGACACCTTGCGCGAGGCTGTTGAGGATGCCCGTGAACGCGCCAATGCAGATCGCGATGCCGGTCAAGAAATAGCCATTCGCGTGGAATCCATGCGATCCAGTCGCGAGGCAACACACAGCAGCCTCGAGCGCATGCGTCAACAGACCGAGCATTTACTGACGCGGCGTGAAGAGCTGTTTGAAACGCTCGAAGAACCCGAAGCGCCTCTCGAAGAACTGGAGCAGACCCTGGAGGCTTTGCTTGAGCAGCGCTTGTTGAGTGAGCAGTTGCTTAGCCAGGAACGCAGTGAAGTGGAGTCTGTTGACCAACGCCTGCGAGAGCAGGAACACAGCCGTTCACGCTATGAAAAGCAAGTCCAGAGTTTGCGCGATGAGGTGCAGCGTGAAAAGCTCGCGACGCAAGAAATTCGTGTGCGTATCAAGACGCTGGATGAACAGATTGTGGAAGCCGGCTTCGAGCGCAATGCCCTGCGCGAGGCATTGCCCGAGGAAGCCGAAGTGGGGTCCTGGGAGAGCCGCGTCGGCGAGCTGGAGCGCAAAATTTCGCGCCTTGGGCCGATCAACCTGGCGGCTATCGACGAATACAAAGAAGAGCAAGAACGCAAAGATTACCTCGACAGCCAGCATGACGACGTCGTGGAAGCGCTGGAGACCCTCGAATCCGCCATCGCCAAAATTGATCGCGAGACGCGCTCACGTTTTCGCGACACCTTTGACAAAGTCAACGAGCGCTTGCAGGCTTTTTTCCCGCGACTGTTTGGCGGTGGTCAGGCGATGCTGGAAATGACCGGGGACGATTTGCTCAGTACCGGGGTTGCGATACTTGCCCGCCCGCCAGGCAAACGTGTCAGCAATATCCATCTGTTGTCGGGGGGTGAAAAAGCACTGACCGCCGTCGCCATGGTGTTCGCTTTTTTTGAGCTGAATCCGTCGCCGTTTTGCATGCTCGATGAGGTGGATGCGCCGCTGGATGACGCCAATGTCGGCCGCTTTTGTGCCCTGGTCAAAGAAATGTCCGAGCGGGTCCAATTTATCTTCATTACCCACAACAAAGTCACCATGGAGCTGTCGGATCAGCTGATGGGCGTCACCATGCAAGAGCCAGGCGTTTCGCGTCTGGTCGCGGTGGATGTCGAAGAAGCTGCGCAGATGGTGGAAGCCTGATAGGCTTGGGTGGCCGGGTTCGCCCGGCGTATAACAATCGCAATGACTCTAACGCTAATTTAAGGGCAAGCATCGCTTATGGGTGATTACTTTCGCTGGATTTTATTGATTGTTGGCGTGCTGCTGCTGGCGTATATCTACTTGTCGGGGCGCAGCAAACGCCGCGACGCCGATTATATTCCCGGGCATTTGCAAGATGATCCGGATCCGTTGTTTGCCGATCATCGTGCAGAGCGCAAGGCGGACCCGGCGGCACCGATGGAGATGCCTGAGACCGCAGAGTTGCCCTCGTCGTTTGAGATGTTCGAGGCCATGACTGACGATGTCGAGCCGGGTGCTGACGCCTTCGATGATGACATGGATTTTTTCCGTCCGCTCGAAGACATGCCTGAGCCTGAAGCCGGGCAGTCGCAGAAATTATTCTCTTCCATTGCTGAAAAGATCGAGGCGTTTAGTGCGCGTCTGACGCCAAAACGCAAAGAGCGTCTGGCGGCGACAGCGGCGCGTGCCAAGCAGCCGACGGAGGCGGACGCGGGCGAAGAGAAAATCATCGCGCTGAATATCATGGCACCCGAGGGCTATGTGCTCGATGGCGGGCAATTGCATCGTGTGTTTGTGCAGCGGGGTTACGAGCACGGCGATATGGGGATTTTCCATTCGCGCTACAAAGGTAAAACCATCTTTTCTATTGCCAATATGCTGGAACCGGGTCGCTTTGATGCGGACACCATGAATGGCATGGAAACGCCCGGCATCACCTTATTCCTGCAATTGCCAGGACCTATCGCTGCGGATGTCCTGTTTGAGGTGCTGGTCAGTGAAGCGGGAGATCTGGCGCGCGCCCTGGGTGCCAACGTGCTCGACAGTCAGCGCAGCACTCTGACCAAGCAAACCATCCAGCACATGCGGGAAGGCATTTACGAATACATGCATCGGCAGAAGTACTTCAGCGCTGTGCCGCGCTAGCACGACTGCCTCCCGGTTACACGTCTACGCCAGAAGGGTTTCATGATGACGCCAGCGGACTCGCCGGCGCACCGCGCGGCAACACTGCGCGCGCTGTTGCGTCAACACAATCACGCCTATTACGTGCTCGATCAGCCTCAGGTCAGTGACGCTGAGTACGATAGCCTGTGGCGCGAATTGCAGACGCTTGAAACTGAGCACCCTGCATTGCTTATCGCAGATTCGCCCACGCAGACCGTCGGTGCCGAAC
>DOIU01000249.1 GCA_003511825.1 Gammaproteobacteria bacterium
GCACGGCGACCAGCGCGCCGTTTTCTGCGACCACGGGGTGGTCCAGGCCCAAGGCGGCACTCAGTGCGGAGACTTCCGCCAGCGTTTTGCTGGTGACCAAAACCACGGGGACGTTGTAGTCCTGCAGTTGATTGAGAGCGGGTAGGGCCGGTGCATAGGTGTAGCTGTGGTGATCCAGCAGGGTGCCGTCCAAATCAGTGAGCACAACCATCGGCAATTGTGGTTGGCTGAAGCGGTGAGACATAAGTGGCCCGACTGATCAAAGAGCCTGAAGAATAAACACCGGCCCGTTGCTTGTCCACCGCAGCGCCAAAATTCCCGCGTTAGGGTACTAACTCACTGACGCATCCTTTTGCAGGCGCAAAATAGGATGTGGATCGCGACGCAATGGGATCAGCGCGAGCGTGCCGACCCCCATGGCGGCTGCGGCAATCCACAAACCCACGTCATAACTGTGCTGGATATTCGGGCTGATTGCCATCAGGCTGGGCGCGACCACCTGAGCAACCGCGTAAGACAGTGTCATCTTGCCCATCATCTTGGCGGGTTTGGTCGGGTAAAAACGTCCCGCGAGGGTAAGAACCAAGCTGACAATCCCAATGAATGTTGCCCCAAACAATGCAGCACTGGCGAGGTTGGCCGTCAGCGAATGTGAGAGCAGTGGCAACACAATCCCAATCGTTTGCAGTACATAGGCGCAAATCAGTGCGTTAAGAATCCCGATGCGGCGCGCGATAGCATCCCAGACTAGGCAAGCGGGCGTGGCGCAAACGCCGACAAGCACAAACGCCCAGTCGGCATAGGCAGCGAGGTGGCTGTGTTGCTTGATCAAGGCGACGATAAAGGTCGCACATACTACAAACCCCACACCTGCGCAGAAATAGGCCAACATAAAACCGTTCAGAAACGCGGACGAGGGCGGGTGATCAGAGAGGGTTTTCTCACTGACGGTGGTGTTATCGTTTCCGGCCATAGGCACCCACAGCCAGCTCGGAATGCACAAGACGAGACCAAGGCCCCCAAGCCACAGCCAGTGTTGGCTCCAGGTCCAGTCGTGCTGCAAGGCGAAGACACAGAGCGTGGTGATCACAATGCCAAGCCCAAACCACTGAAGTGAATACCCAGTTCTTCGCGATGGTTATGCCGAATTAGCCAGTTCAAGACCAAGCCAGAACCGATCAGTAAACCAGCGGCGCTACTCAGCCCAGCCAGATACCGCCAAATCCCCCAGAGGATGGGGTGGGTCGTCAGTGCCATTGCCACCGTACTGACGACCGCCACGATCAAACCGACCCGGAACAGCTTGCTCTTGACGCGTAAATCACTCAGCGAGGCAGAGAGTAGCGCACCACTGAAATACCCCAGGTAATTTGCCGTGGTTAGCCAAGCACCCCCGATGTTATCGATCACGCCTGCTGTGATCATGTGTGGCAGCAGCGGTGTGTAGGCAAACCGGGCAACGCCCAGCATGAGGACCAGGCTGCAGATGCCGCCAAGCAATACGGTAAAGCGATTGTGGGGAGCGTTCATGGCTTTTTTTGTGTGGGTTGTCTTGATGTGCATTCTAGCGTGCTGTAATGTTCTCACATAATGAATGATTTTGAATTAACATATCTGAATTATTGAATGATGGATCTTGTCGCTCTCCGTACCTTTCTCGCTGTAGTGGACTGTGGTGGTGTATCGCGTGCCGCGAAAGAGCTGCATACCGTGCAGTCCAATGTCACCGCCCGTATCAAGCGCTTGGAAGAGGAGCTCGGGCAAGTGCTGTTTCACCGCGTGGGACGTGGGCTGCAGTTGTCAGCTTCAGGACGCGTTCTGCAACGGTATGCGCGTGAGTGGATTGCATTGGAGCGCCAAACCAAAAACGCCATGCTGCAAGCCGGTCAGCAGATGGGCGAAGTATGCTTAGGGTGTATGGAGTCGTTCGCGGCCATGCATTTGCCAGGCGTGTTGAGTGCGGTGAAGCGGGCGCAGCCGACTGTCAGCTTCCAGGTAAGCAGCGACACAAGCGGTGAGTTGATCGCCCAGGTCCGTGCGCACAAATTGGATTTCGCCATTGTCGGCGGCCCTGTAGAGGCGACCGATTTACACGTAGAGACACTGCTTGAAGAGACTTTGGTGCGCGTCCAACCCAAAGCCTGCGCGACCCGAGGGACATTACCTTTAATTGTATTTCGCGAAGGGTGCGTGTATCGGCACAAAGCCTTGCATTGGCAGGAAGTCCACGGTCAACCCGGACAAAGCTTGATGGAATTTGGTACCTTGGACGGTATTCTTGGCTGTGTGGCGGCCGGTCTCGGCCAGACGCTGATGCCCGAGCGCGTGGTTCGGGAGTCGCGCTTTGGCGACAATATTGTCACCGAGCACATTGATCCGCAGTTTTCCCGCGTCCCCACCGTGCTCGTGCGCTATGCCCATGCCGAAGAGCTGATGATGCTGAATGTGCTCAGGCGAGCGGTGGCTGAACGCGTCGCGGCTGAGCATGCAGACGCTGTTGCATAATTTCTGCGGGTACGTGCCGGCAGCGCAGGCGAATGGCCGATCAACATAACCACTCTGGGTAATCTGGCAATCACGTCATAATGTCATCAGGTGACTGCGCTTACTATAGAGGCAGTAGCGCCACGGCAATGTGCGTTTTCCTTTCCTTGCGATGAAGCTGTGGCGGGGAGTAGCTATGATTGATCCGTTTTTCCCCCTATCATGTCGTGAATCCGACGGGCCCGATGTGTCTGCCAGCCACCTCACTGCACAAGGGTTTGACCGGGTGTTCTCGGCCAATCTCGCGCGTTTAACAGCCGGCATTTCACCAGCGGGGCTTGCCAGCGTCTACGTGGAATGGTTAACCCATCTGCTGTTATCACCGGGCAAGCAGATCGAGCTCGGTGTGAAGCATGCGCGCAAGCACGCGAAACTGCTGCGCTACCTAACGCACTACACGTTAAACGCTGAGACTCCCCCTTGTATTGATCCGCTACCGCAAGATTACCGGTTTAAAAACCCAGCCTGGCAGCAGTGGCCCTACGTGTGGTTTTACCAAGCCTTCCTGCTTCAGCAACAATGGTGGCATAACGCAACCACTGATATTAAAGGCCTCAGCCCCGCCAGCGAGCGCGTTGTGTCCTTTATTGCGCGCCAAGCCTTAGATCGATGGTCACCTTCCAATGTGCCCTGGCTCAACCCGGAGGTGACCCGCAAGACCGCAGCCACGGGCGGACGCAATCTGTTTGAAGGGTGGCGCAACTTTGTTGAAGATGCCGAGCGGCTGGCGTTGGGCAAGCCACCGGTGGGCGCTGAGCAGTTTCGCATCGGTGAGCAGGTTGCGGTAACGCCCGGTAAGGTCGTGTTTCGCAACGCTTTGATCGAACTGATCCAATACACCCCCGAGACCGACGAGGTTCACCCTGAGCCGATACTCATCGTGCCGGCTTGGATTATGAAGTATTACATCCTGGATCTGTCGGCCGAGAACTCGCTGGTGCGTTATCTGGTACAGCAAGGTCACACGGTGTTCATGATCTCATGGCGCAATCCACAGACACAGGATCGTGATCTCGGCATGTTGGACTATTTGCAACAAGGCCCCTTGGCTGCGTTGGACGTGATTACCGATATTGTCCCTGATACACGCGTGCACGCGACGGGGTATTGCCTGGGCGGCACCTTGCTGGCGATTGCTGCAGCTTACCTGGCACGCGAGGGCGACGATCGGTTGGCGTCAATGACCACCTTTGCCACTCAGGTAGACTTCAGCGAAGCCGGCGAGCTGATGCTGTTTATCGGCGAGAGTGAAGTCGCGTATTTAGAAGACATGATGTGGGACCAAGGCTATCTTGATGGTTACCAAATGGCCGGCGCGTTCCAGATTTTGCGTTCCAACGACCTGGTGTGGTCGCGCATTGTGCACGACTATCTGCTGGGCGAACGCCAGCCCATGAATGATCTGATGGCCTGGAATGCAGACTTGACCCGCATGCCGTACCGCATGCATTCCGAGTATCTGCGTCAGCTGTTTCTCAACAACGACCTGGCCAGTGGCCGCTACGAAATGGGTGGCCGACCGGTGGTGATTCATGACATCCGCGTGCCCCTGTTTGCGGTGGGCACAGTGAAGGATCATGTCGCGCCATGGCGGTCTGTGTATAAGATCCACTTGCTCGCAGGTTCTGACGAAGTCACCTTTTTACTGACCAGCGGTGGGCATAATGCGGGTATTGTCAGCGAACCCGGCCATCCTCGGCGCAGCTATCGCATGCGCACGCACCGCAACAGTGACACCTACCTGGACCCAGAAGCCTGGGAAGCCGAAACACCCGTGAGCGAAGGGTCATGGTGGCCAGCTTGGCAGCGCTGGTTGGCGGAACATTCCTCGTCAAAAACGGCACCCCCTTCTTTGGGAAGCGCGAAGCACGCACGGATATGCGATGCGCCGGGAACGTATGTTTTAAACTCTTAAGCCTGTGAGTGAGGCCCTATGCAACACCAAGAATTGATTGAAAATCGTACCTTTGACGAAATCCAGGTGGGTGATCAAGCCAGTCTGGAACGGCGTCTGACCGAGCGTGATATCAAGCTGTTTGCGATTATGTCCGGTGACGTGAACCCCGCCCACGTCGATGAAGACTATGCGCGTGAGAGTTTGTTTCACGAAGTGATTGCGCATGGCTTATGGGGAGGCTCGCTGATCTCCACCGTCTTGGGCACCCAGTTGCCCGGGCCTGGCACGATCTACCTGAATCAGTCATTGAGTTTCCGTCGCCCAATTGGTTTAGGCGACTTGGTCACGATCACGGTCACCGTCAAGACCAAAGACGCAGACAATGGCCATCTGACGCTCGATTGTCTGTGTACCAATCAAGACGGCCAGCGTGTCATCACGGGTGAGGCTGAAGTGTTGGCACCCAAGAAGAAGGTCCGACGTCCGCGCTGGATACCGCCTGAAGTGCGTGTCGAGGAGCATGTGCATTTGCGGCGCTTGCTCGATAATGCCAAGGACAAAGACCCGATTCTTACGGCTGTGGTGCAGCCGACTGATACCACGTCACTTGAAGGCGTGATGGCCGCCGCAGAAAAAAACCTGATTACTCCGGTTTTGATTGGGCCAAGCGCCAAAGTGCAAGATGCCGCCGAAGCAGTTGGTATTTCCCTGGCGGATGTTGAGCTGCATGATGTCAAGCACAGCCATGCGGCTGCGGCCAAGGCCGTGTCATTGGCGCGTGCGGGCCAAGTGCAAGCCGTGATGAAGGGCAATATACACACTGATGAGCTGATGCGAGCCGTACTGCAACGCGAAGGTGGGCTGCGTACCGAGCGACGTCTGAGCCATGTATTTGCGTTTGATGTGCCGAGTTACGCACAGCCGCTGTTTATCACGGACGCGGCGATTAACCCTTACCCCACGCTGATGCACAAGCGTGACATTATCCAAAATGCCGTTGACTTATTACACGCACTTGGCATTGATGAGCCTCGAGTTGCATTATTGTCTGCGGTAGAAAATGTCACACCCACCTTGCAGTCTACGCTGGACGCTGCGTCACTGTGCAAAATGGCTGATCGAGGGCAGATACAGGGCGCGATAGTTGACGGGCCATTGGCTTTCGATAACGCCGTCTCGGAAGAAGCGGCGCGGATCAAAAAAATCCAGTCTCCGGTCGCGGGCAAGGCAGATATCCTGGTCGCTCCCGACTTGGAAGCCGGGAACATGCTGGCCAAACAACTGGAATACCTCGGCGGCGCCGAGGGCGCGGGGATTGCCCTCGGTGCACGTGTGCCGATCATTCTGACGAGCCGCGCAGATGACACCACATCGCGGTTGGCGTCATGCGCCCTGGCCTTACAATGGGCGCACGCCGCGCTTTAACGCGTATGCGCTGTCATTGGCCAGATCGGCTTACGCCTGGAACACGCGTTGAATCCACGCCGACAGGTCGCGTATTTCTTCAGGTGTCACGCCGTGGGCGACGCGATAGGTATGCCACTCAGGTGCAAAGCCGGCCTGAGTGAGCGCGTCGCGTGACATCTCGGCGTATTTGATGTGTACCACGTCATCAAACTCGCCATGCCCCAAGAAGATGGGTATGTCGGTGTAGTTGGCCTGCAGGCTGGAGAACTTTTCGGGCGGCAGTGGCAGATAGGTCGACAAGCCCATGATGCCCGCGAGTTTGACCGGCCCGGTTAAGCCACTGTGCAAGGCTATCGCACCACCTTGTGAGAAGCCGGCCAAGATGATGTTTTCTGCCGGTATACCTTGCTCCAGTTCAGCGGCAATCAGTTGCTGAATCTGATTACTGGAGGTTTGCACGCCTTCCGGGTCCTGGTTTGAGCGGTCCAGCTCGAGTGACTTCAGATCGTACCAACCGCGCATCGACATGCCCGCATTAAGCGTGATCGGACGCACGGGCGCGTGCGGGAATACGAATTTTATGGGCAAGGAGGCCGGCAGTTGCAGCTCGGGCACGATGGGCGCGAAGTCGTGCCCGTCAGCTCCCAGCCCGTGCAGCCAAATGATCGTGTGTTGCGGCGACTCGCCAGAATATTGAACGACAGTGTCCAGTGGTGTTGCAGGCATGCAATCAAATCTCCAGGGTTTGAATGTGTTTTTCTCGTCGCACACAGTATACTTCAGGCTTTTACGCGTAGGGTGTAAGAGTGCGAATCTGTTGGGCGCAATGGCTGTTTATTGCTGTGATCGGGGTATTGGGAGCCGGACAAATGCTGACTGCCTGCGGCAACAAAGGCCCACTGAAGTTGCCTGATGAGACGTCCTCTACGCCTGCGGCAGAGCAAGAGAAACCCACCAAAGCCGCTCAGAAGAAATCCGAAAAACCGTCGGAATAATTGATCATGTTTGAGTTTAAAAACGGTATCCTGCATGCCGAGGACCACGCCTGCACGGCGTTAGCAGAGCGCTACGGTACGCCGCTGTACGTGTATTCACGCGCCACCATTGAAGCGGGTTGGCAGGCGTTTGATCGTGTCTTGAGCGGGCGACCCCACTTGGTGTGCTATGCGGTGAAGGCGAATTCCAATCTCGGTGTGCTCAGTATCTTGGCACGACTGGGGTCGGGCTTTGACATCGTATCCGGTGGTGAGCTGGCGCGCGTTATCGCGGCCGGTGGTGACCCAGGTAAGACCGTCTTTTCAGGCGTCGGTAAAACGGTCGCTGAGATGGAGCAAGCGCTTGCCGCCGGCATTCGCTGTTTTAATGTGGAGTCCGCGTCTGAGCTGCGGCGCTTGGCCGAGGTTGCCG
>DOIU01000339.1:0-264 GCA_003511825.1 Gammaproteobacteria bacterium
TACCGCCCATGTTGTAGTGCACCGTCGGGATGACCGGAATCGGGTCCTTCGCGACGTCAACGCCCGCGAATACGGCAGCGGACTCAGCAATGCCCGGTAGGCGCTTGTTGATGACTTCGCTGCCCAGGTGCATGAGGTTGAGATGGATGTGGTCTGCGTTGTCACCGACACCGCGACCTTCGTTGATCTCCATCGTCATCGAGCGACTGACAACGTCGCGTGACGCGAGGTCTTTCGCGTTCGGGGCATAACGCTCCATAAAGC
>DOIU01000339.1:581-702 GCA_003511825.1 Gammaproteobacteria bacterium
GGGCATAACGCTCCATAAAGCGCTCGCCTTCAGAATTGGTCAGATAGCCGCCTTCACCTCGCACGCCTTCGGTGATGAGCACCCCGGCACCGTAGATGCCTGTGGGGTGAAACTGCACAAA
>DOIU01000339.1:1015-2955 GCA_003511825.1 Gammaproteobacteria bacterium
AAACTGCACAAATTCCATATCCTGCAGCGGCAGTCCGGCGCGTAGTACCATGGCGTTACCGTCTCCGGTGCAGGTGTGTGCGGACGTCGCCGAGAAGTACGCGCGCCCGCAGCCGCCGGTCGCCAAGACCACCATATGCGCGCGGAAGCGATGCATCTCACCGGTCGCCAGATCGATGGCAACCACACCCCGGCACACGCCTTCATCCATGATCAAATCGATCGCGAAGTATTCGATGTAGAACTCGGCTTTGTGCTTGAGTGACTGCTGGTACAGCGTGTGTAGAATGGCGTGGCCCGTGCGGTCGGCGGCTGCGCAGGTGCGTTGCGCGATACCTTCGCCGAAGTTGGTCGTCATGCCGCCAAACGGACGCTGATAAATTTTGCCGTCTTCAGTGCGAGAAAACGGAACGCCATAGTGCTCCAGCTCAACAACAGCCGGCACGGCCTCGCGGCACATGTATTCGATAGCGTCTTGATCACCCAGCCAGTCAGAGCCCTTGACGGTGTCATACATATGCCAGCGCCAATGGTCGGGACCCATATTGCCCAGCGAGGCACTCATACCGCCTTGGGCAGCAACCGTGTGTGAACGTGTAGGAAAAACCTTGGTAATGCAGGCGGTGGAGAGGCCTTCGACGGCCATGCCCAGGGTGGCACGCAAGCCCGCGCCACCAGCGCCGACGATGACAACGTCGTAGGCGTGATCGGTTATTTTATAAGCATCCGACATCAGGCTGGACCCCCAACGATGATTTTTACGACAGACACGAGGCCGATGACGCTCACTAGAATGCAGATGAATTGAATAGCAATAATGGCGGCGAGACGGACGGCATGGTCAGAGACATAATCTTCAATGACCACCTGCAATCCGAGGTACGCGTGATAGAACGTCATGATGATCGTCAGGATCATTAAGGATGCACTGATCGGAGACCGCAACCATGCAGTAAACGTTTCGAAGTCCATTTGTGGCATGGCCGCCAGAGAAAAACAGAACCATACCGTCAGCGGAATCAATGCGAGCGCGGTCAGGCGCTGCACCATGAAGTGCTCGGTCCCGGACTTGGCCGAACCAAGCCCTTTTACCTTGCCGAGTGGCGAACGTAAACTATTGCTGTTCATATTATTTTTAGCCTGCAGTAAAAGCGATAAGCCAGGTGAGTGCAGTGAGCGTGAGCGCGATCACGACCAATACAACCCCGGATTTTTTTGTAGATTGTAGTTGTAGGCCTTTGCCCAGATCCCAGATCAAATGCCGGACACCGGTGCAGAGATGGAAGTACAAAGCGCCGGTAAACCCGAATAACACCAGGTAACCGAACCAGGAGGACATGACTGTCTGAACCAACGCAAAGGACTCTGGCCCTGTTGCGGCTGCCGCCAGTGCCCAGATCAGAAATAGTGATCCAGCACTCAGCACCACGCCCGTCCCGCGGTGCATAACTGACAGCATGGCAGTCATGGGAAGTTTATAGATTTGCAAGTGCGGCGACATGGGTCGCTTGTCGGTCCACGCCATTTTTCGCTAGCCTCAGTGTGTGTAATAGCCTGTTGCGAGTGACTGTCCGGTCACCCACGATTTTATTGTTTCTGTTGCACCCTATATCGGGTGTCACGCATATCTGTTGACCCATACCGCAGCCCGCTCAGGGCGATCTCTGGCGCGGTAGTAAGGGACGATATCACCGCAGTTCGTATCTGGCCCTCGAATCCTGATACAAACCGCTAAATAACAGCGATATCGGTAAAAACTTTTGTCTTTGCAGTGACTTAACTATAGCCAACTGTGTTGTAACAGTAAAACCCAGTGCAATCGACGCTTAGAAATCGATACAGCGCCCTGCCTTTTCCCAGTCTCCGTAGCGGGTGGGTTCGGGGCCACTGGGGCCGCCTTTTTCAACAGGGGTTGATGGCTGCTCGGCCTGCGCCTCGTCC
>DOIU01000080.1 GCA_003511825.1 Gammaproteobacteria bacterium
CATGAGTGCAGTTAACATCTCGCGTGCACGACGGCGTTTTTCATCGCGAGACTGGCCGGCGGCGACGGGCCCATCGACAAACAGACTGGCCAGGCCATGCACTGACGACCACGCCAGCAGTTCTTGTGGGCTGAAGCTACCCGGGTCTTCATCGTCGATGGTTTTGGCGAAGCCGCCTTTGAGGTAAGCCGCCAGGCGATTGGCGGCCGCCAGATAGCGTTCGTCTTGGGCATAAATGGTTTCTTCACGCCACATGGCACGAAACAGCGCCGGCGCGTCCAGGGCAAAGGTGATGTAAGCCATGCCCACCTCGAAAAACGCGTTTTTGTCGTTGGCCAGCGCCTGTGTTTTGGCCGCTTCCATCGCATCGGCGAGTTGATTGATCGCGCGGGTCGCAAACGCTGTCATCAGGTCGCGTTTGTCGGTGTAGTGACGAAACGCCGATGCCGGCGACACCCCAATACGCTTCGCGCACGCGCGCAAGGTGACAGCCTCTAACCCAAACTGATTCGCGATCTCATCCACGGCATCCAACAGCGACTCCGCCAAATGCCCATGGTGATACGGGCGTTTTTGTTTACTCATAGCATTCATCCAAACCCTAATGTGAACATTATTAACTTTTTTTGCGCTGAGGTCTTGCCAAAGCCTCCAAAAGTGCTTACATTATATGTGAACATCGTTAACATTAGTCAAGTGACTCTGTCACGTCGCAGGCACCACCGCCTGGACGTCGTTATTCATCACTCTTAGCGAGGTTAAGACATAATGTGTGGAAAGTACTCTGACTCAGAGCATCGAGAGCGGTCGCCCTCTTCCAACGGCTATTTTCGTTCCTGCGGTAAGGGGCATTGGACAGCAGCCAACATCTTCGCCATGGTGTTGGGGTTTATGATTTTCCCGCCCCTGGGCCTGATCGTGTTGGTCTGGACTATTGCCGGGCATCCTATCCAAACCATGCCGGGGGCTATTCGGGATAAGTGGCGTGAATTTACGGGCGGCGAGCGCCATCGCGGGGTTGACAGCGACAACGTGGTCTTTAATGAATACCAGCAAACCCAGTACGACCGCATTCGCGAGCTGAAAGAAGAAATTCGCAACCGCGCGCAACGCTTTAAGACATTTCGAGCAGATGCTCGACGCCGCGCCGATCAGGACGAGTTTGAGCGGTTTATGTCTGAAAACTCAGGCAACCACAGTCACTGATGCCCATCGGCCTGAGCTGACTGCGATCACGGCTATTATCAACGGGGTAATAGCCGCTTCTACCCCTTGCGGCCCCGATCTATTGCAACCTGCTCTTTGAGCATTTGCTTAATCTCCCGAAGCTCGGTGCGCAATTCATCGATCACCATCGTCTGCGACCGCACGGTTGCATCGTCCGAGCCTTCGGGCACCGTTTCAGAGACGTCTTTGTCCAGCGCCTGCATGGCATCAACGATAATGGCAATAAACAGGTTCAGCACCGTGAAGGTCGCAATCAGGATAAACGGAATAAAAAACGACCACGCCAGCGGATGCGTTTCCATCACGGGCCGCACGATCCCCATGGACCAGCTCTCCAGCGTCATGATCTGGAACAACGTGTACATGGAAGCGCCAATAGAGCCAAACCACTCGGCATGCTGATCACCAAATAACTTCGTCGCCATCACCGCGAACACATAGAAGATGATCACCAATAAGCCCGCAATCGCACTGATGCCGGGCACCGCGCGCAACAGGGATTCAACGACGAAACGCAGCCGGGGCAGCATCGAGATCAGCCGCAATACGCGCAGTATTCGCAGCGCCCGCAAGACCGCAAGCGGTCCGCTGGAAGGGATCAAGGCAATGGTCACAATCGCCATATCGAACACGTTCCAAGGATCGCGGAAGAAGCGCCATCGGTAGGCAAACAGTTTGAGCGCGATTTCAATCACGAACACCACCAAGACAGCACTGTCAAAGGCCACCAACCAGCTGCCCATCGACGCCATCAGGGTGTCTGACGTCTCCATACCCAGCGATATCGCATTGAGCAGTATCAGGGCGATGATAAACCCCTGGAAGCGCTGCGACTCGATCAACGCCAGCACGCGTTGGCGGAACGACGAGCCTTGAACATCGGCCGCTTCTGTATTCATCATCACCTCTTGACCACACACATCATTGTACTGAGCGCAGCTGCGAGTGCAGCACACACGCAGCCAACGGGTGGCCAGATTGTATCTCGGTAGCGTCGATGTGACCGTTGCCATCATGTAGGCAGGCCCGCGGTCTCAACGACGGTCATCGCCGAAACGGCCAGGCAGATGCATGGTGTGCAGGAGTGGGACTATCAGGTTTCGCGGGTCACGCCACTCGGCAGCCGCGTGGCAGCTCGGCGCAAAACGTAGGTAGAGAGTGCAAAAAAGATCAGAAAGGTCAGGTTACTCCATCCGCCCGCGATGATGATCTTAAAGGGCTGCGGTAAATCCTGCATCAAACCTGACAACCAAAACACAATCAGTGGGGAAAATAGCACCATCCAGCGCGGATAGTCCGTTTTACCCGCAACCATCAGATAGCCCAACACCGCGTAACCCAGCAGGCTGGGGAAAAACATGCCGTAGAAATTCAGCACCGCAAACGCCTCAAGCTCGGCGACGGCATTGTGATGGCCCAGGGCCGAGAGCATTCCCAGCGGCGTAAAGTGCGTATGGAAGGCACCGCCATAGATCACCCCCAGGCTGAGCAAAGCAAAGACAACCCGTGCGGCCCTCTTGTGCGCCGGCTTGATCGCCCAATAACACTGCATAAAACCAACGATGTACAAAAACGCAGATAAGGGGCCCAGCAAGCCGCCCATGATCAGCCGCGGCGTCCCGACGCCACCCATAATACCGATGATCTCTTCCTCAAAGCTGGTAATCGGTTCAGTGGTAAAATACAACAGCATATCACCGAGAAACATCAGCATTGCGCCAACCATGCCTGTCATACCGGCAAGCAGGATGTTCTTGTTCACGCCTAGGTTCTCCCAATCATTCTCGTGGCGGCATGACGTGGTGGTTCTGCTACGACACGATGCCGAAGTGTTCCAACACCGCCCAGACACCCAAGAGGATAAAGCCCACACCGGCAAGCAACTTCAATGGCAGCACGGCGAGGTATTGTGACGCGGCGTGACCCAGTGTCACGGCAATCGCGCTGGCCGCAACCAAGGTGACCGACACAGCCAGGAACACCCACACCGGATTCATCACCTGGCTGGACGTAAACAGCACGGTGGCGACTTGCGTCTTATCGCCCAATTCCGCCAGAAACAACGCTGCCAACACCATGAACAAATCCCGCATGACGCGCTCCCTGTGCAGCCGCCTGAATCGAGGCGGGTTTCGCCCCTTAGAAATGGTGCTTCACGCCAATGCCCAGCGCACGTCCGCGCGCGGGCGTGGACATCTTGGCATCCTGGCCGGTGCCGCCAAAGTCGGCGGGAATCGCGGGCACGTAGAAACCACTGCCGACATCGTAGATCTCGTCAAGCAGGTTGTCGCCCCAGAGGTAGACGTCGGTGCTGTGGGTACTGATACCGATGCGCGCATCGAGCTTGTGATAAGCCGGCAAATCGAAATGCTCACCCACATCGGCGGTGCGCTCCCCCACATAGCGATGCGTCACCGTACTGAGCAATGCCGGGTTGGTTATGCCCCAAAAAGACGGCAGTGTCTGCTCATGCGTCATCGACAGCGTGGTACTCCACAGCGGTGACGCCGGTACTGCGTCACCGTCTTGCGCATCCGTCGAGCTCGCATCCGGAATGCGGGTGATCGTCGCATCGGTGTAGGCAAGGCCGCCCGACAGCAAAAATTCACGCATCGGCGACCACGTGATTTGCAACTCCGCACCCACACTTTGGGTGTCGAAGTTCTCGGTAGTAGCGACAAAGTTAACGGCATCAAAGCCGACCAAATGATCGTCAGCCGTCTCACTGAAAAATGCAGCCCCTGACACTCTCAAACGACCTTGCGCGTCGGCGAACTTAAAACCCAACTCCACACTGTCGGTCTTGGCGGCTTTGTAAGTCGGCTCCGCCAACCCTCGGGAAACATTGGTGCCCACATAGTCAAACCACCCGCCGGACTTGTACCCTCGTGCGTAGACGCTATACACCGTTGTGCGATCCGACAGCGCGTAACTCAATGCAACGCGCCCAGTGGCGTAGTTGTCACTCAGTGTTTGCTTGTCAGTATTCATCGTCCCTGCCAAGGGATGGTTATCAGCGGCAATCCACAGCGCATCGTAGGACTTATCATCCCAGGTGTGCCGCAC
>DOIU01000543.1 GCA_003511825.1 Gammaproteobacteria bacterium
CAGGCAACATCCGCGAGCTCGATACCGCCTTGCGTTATGCCGTACTGCTCAGTGAGGGAGAGCCCGTAACACTGGCGCACTTACCCGAGCGTCTTTTGCGTCGCATGCCCTTTGAGCGTTCGCGCACACAGCACCACGCCCAAAGCGTCTGTGACGTTGAACAAGCCGTCGCACAATGCGAGGGCAATGTGTCCGCTGCGGCGCGGCTATTGGGGGTGGATCGCTCCACCGTGTATCGGCGTTTGCGTCGCAAGCGCGGTGATAAGAGTACCCATTGAACCCCGCAAACAATCGGTGTGGCACTGTGTGTGGCATGCCACACTCTGCCATGCTTTGCGCGCTAGTATCTCTAAAAATAGTCTTTTTATTCAGCTGCTTATGATTTTCTGGTTTTGGGCGCAACACTTGCGCGCTGAAGCATTGCCACGCGAGTCTGATGGCGATTCAAACAACAAAACCGGAGGAGAGAAAACCCATGAGCAACGAACAGGCTGCGCGCTTTTTAGCGACGTTTGATGAAGTCCTGCAGTCGGGTGATGCCGACGCGGTGGCGGCGCTGTTCCACGAGGAATGTTACTGGCGCGATTTGGTGTCGTTCACGTGGAATATTAAAACCGTCGAGTCCCCCGATGCTGTCCGCGACATGCTGAGCGCGCAACTCGGCACGATACAACCCTGCAACTTTGCGCTGGATGCCGATGAAGCCGTCACTGAAGCAGACGGTGTGATTGAAGCATGGTTTCACTTTGAGACCGCCGTGGGGCGCGGCTATGGTTTGGTCCGCTTGCGCGATGGCAAAGTCTGGACACTGCTCACCACGCTGAAAGAACTCAAGGGCCACGAAGAACCGACCTGCTTCAATCGTCCTTTGGGCGCCAAGCATGGCCACGGTAAGCATCGCACAACCTGGCTGGAGGAGCGTCAACGTGAAGCGGCGGCACTGGGCTACACCGAACAGCCTTATTGCGTGATCATCGGCGGAGGGCAAGGAGGCATTGGCTTGGGGGCGCGCTTGCGTCAACTGGGTGTGCCGACCATTATCATCGAGAAAAATCGCCGCGCGGGCGACTCGTGGCGTAACCGCTATAAATCGCTCTGCCTGCACGACCCCGTGTGGTATGACCACCTGCCGTATCTGAAATTCCCCACCAATTGGCCCGTATTCTCGCCCAAAGACAAGATTGGCGATTGGCTGGAAATGTACACCAACATCATGGAGCTAAACTACTGGAGCAGCACCAGCTGCGAAAGTGCCCGCTATGATGAGGCCGCCGGGGAGTGGTTGGTGGAGGTGATCCGTGATGGCAAGCCTGTTACCTTGCGGCCCAAGCAATTGGTGCTGGCCACCGGCATGTCGGGCAAGGCCAATATCCCCCAGTTTCCGGGGCAGGACAGCTTCCGAGGCGAGCAGCAGCACAGCTCTCGACATCCCGGCCCTGACGCCTATGCCGGCAAAAAAGCGGTGGTCGTTGGCTCCAACAATTCGGCACACGACATTTGCGCCGCGCTGTGGGAAAACGACGTCGACGTCACCATGGTCCAGCGCTCCTCGACGCATATCGTGCGCTCAGACACACTCATGAAGATTGGGCTCGGCGGACTTTATTCAGAAGAGGCGGTACAGTCGGGTGTCACGACCGAGAAAGCTGATCTGATTTTTGCATCACTGCCATACCGCATTATGCATCAATGGCAAATCCCGCTGTATGAAGAAATGAAGCAGGTGGATGCGGATTTTTATGCAAGCCTGGAGAACGTGGGGTTCAAGCTCGATTGGGGCGCGGATGGCTCCGGCCTGTTTATGAAGTATCTACGCCGGGGGTCAGGCTATTACATTGATATCGGTGCCAGTGAGTTGGTCGCCAACGGTGACGTTAAACTCGCCAGCGGGCAAGTGTCGCACCTGACGGAGGATGCGGTTGTGCTTGAGGATGGCACACAGATCCCAGCAGACCTGGTTATTTACGCCACGGGCTATGGGTCAATGAACGGCTGGGCGGCGGATTTGATCTCGCAAGACGTAGCCGACAAAGTGGGCAAGTGCTGGGGCTTGGGCTCCGATACACCCAAAGACCCAGGGCCCTGGGAGGGCGAGCAACGCAATATGTGGAAGCCGACTCAGCAGCAGGCGCTGTGGTTCCACGGCGGTAATCTGCACCAGAGCCGACACTACAGCCAATACCTGTCACTGCAATTGAAAGCGCGCATGGAGGGTCTGGAAACACCTGTGTACGGTCTCCAGGACGTGCATCATCTCGGCTAGTGCTGGCACTGCGTCCGGGCTGGCTTGCCCGGACGCGGGAGTTGCGTGCCTAGCTATCAAAATGTGGTTTGCCGACACAAAACGCGTTCGCGTCACCCGAAATCACAAAGTCTGAAACATTTCCGGCATCATCGGTTGCACGAAGCGTGTAACTGAACGTGTAGTAGCCATGCCCCTGCACATCGTCCGTCAGATGCACGCTGCCCATCGATACGTTGTCAGTGAGTCGAGCGACCCAACTGTCAAGCGTCACATCGAAGGTGGCGCCTGGCGCGCCGACGCAGCCATGCTCAATGATTCCCTGGTACAAGCCATTAGCGTGCGGCACGTCCCAGGTGTCTCCCGGCGGTGGTGCTGGTAAGGCATTGTAAGGCGTTTCACCGCTGGGATCAGGGATCGAGACGTCCGCAGCCTGGCTCTGAATTTGCCAAAACACCCAGGGCTCTTGGCCAAACCCGGCGCTATCGACCCCGGCGCCGGATACCACGATGTTCTGCATTTCACGCACGATGATATTGAGGCGCAAATGGGGTAAATCAGCGGTAAAACCTAAGCGACTG
>DOIU01000546.1 GCA_003511825.1 Gammaproteobacteria bacterium
CACCGCCGTTCGCCGACATTCGCGAAACCCTTGGCTACCTCTGCGACACCCACCGTTATATATACGCCAACCTCGAAGCGGACGAATTCCTGTGGGCGACCAGCATGCCGTGTTTGCTATCCGGGGAGGCCAATATCCCGGTGGCGCAATACGGTGATTCCAACGCCGGCCGAATGAAAACCATCTATCGCGATGGACTTGGCTTGCGTTACGGCAAGTCCATGCAGGTTATTGCGGGCGTGCATTTCAATTTCTCCTTTCCTGACAGTTTTTGGCGGGCGTGCCGCGACCTGTCGTCGGCATCGACGGAGTTGCCTCACGAGGCGTTTGTCAGCGATCAGTATTTCCAATTAACCCGCAATTTATTGCGCTACGGGTGGTTAGTGCCTTATCTCTTCGGCGCATCACCGGCTGTGTGCCAGAGTTTTCTTGGTGGCAGGCCGGTGCCGCCCAATATGGATGTGTTTAATTCAACCACGTACTACGAGCGCTTCGGCACGTCGCTGCGCTTGGGTGACATCGGCTACCAAAACAAAAAAGAAGGCGACGCCGGCATTCAGATGTCTTACGCGGATGTTGACAGCTATGCGGCTTGTCTCTACGACGCGTTAACGCGACCGCACGACAAATTCAAACGTCTTGGCTTAAAAAAAGACGGCATACATCAGCAGCTCAGCACTAATCTGCTGCAAATCGAGAACGAGTACTACAGCAGCGTGCGCCCTAAGCAAGTGCCTCACGGCGACGAGATGCCCATGTTGGCCTTGCTTCGCCGCGGCGTGCGCTATATTGAGCTGCGCTCACTCGACGTGAATGCCTATGACCCGCTCGGCATTAACGAAGAGCAGGTGCGCTTTATTGAAACTCTGATGCTGTTTTGTCTCTGTCAGGACAGTCCGCAACTAACGCCGGGTGAGCGCGAGCGGATTGACCTCAATCTGAACGCGGTTGCGCATCGAGGGCGAGCGCCGGGCGCGACAATCCACACCTGCACGCGCGGCGAAGTGCCGCTGCGGGATTATGGTCTGGAACTCCTCGACGTGATGCACGCGGTCGCCGGCTTGCTGGATCAGGTGCACGGCGAGCATCTCTACCAAGCGGCAGTTGATGCGCAACGACAGAAGTTTGAAGACGCCAATCTCACGCCCTCTGCGTTGATGCTGGCCGAAATGCATGACCGTGACGAAGCGTTCTTTGAATTTGCCTTACGCAAGTCCAAGGAGCACCAACGCTTTTTTATGCAGCAGCCCGCGCGCAATCTGGGTGAGCACCAGCAAGCGGCTCAGGCATCGCTGGCCGAGCAAGGCCGCATAGACGCTGAACCACGCGTACCGATGGATGATTATCTGCAGCGCTACTTCTCCCAACTGCAGTCTCCAGAGCTGGATGGTTTTCGACGTCGCGTGAGTGAGACGTTATAAGGTGGCGTGAGGGAATCCTAACGGAGGCAAGCGATGACGATCGACAAACAACCGTCTTGTGCCGATGACAGCGAGCCGCAACTCTTGCCGGTCGATGCGGCCATGGCACGCATTGCCAACTTGGTGAGGCCGTTGGCAACGACAGAGACTGTGTCCATCGCGGATTGCTTGGGCCGCGTGCTCGCGCAAGCCGTGCAGTCGCCCATCGCAGTGCCCTCGCACACTAACTCCGCAATGGACGGCTACGCTGTGCGCGCTGACGACCGCGATCAGGCGGCGAGCACGGGATTGCGCGTTGTCGGTAGCGCGTTTGCAGGACGACCGTGGTCGGGTGAATTACAAGCCGGCGAGGCGGTGCGCATCTTCACGGGCGCGGTGGTGCCGCCAGGCGCGGATACGGTCATTATCCAAGAGCATACGGAGCTTGACGTGGATACCGTCCGATTCGCGTCGGATTTTACGCCAGGGCAGAATATCCGACACGCGGGTGAAGACGTTGCTGCTGGCGATAGGGTGTTTGTCGGCGGTGAACAGATGTCACCGGCCCATATGTGCATGCTCGCCTCCTTGGGGATCAACGAGGTCAGCGTTACGCGCAAGCCGCGAGTGGCCTTCTTTTCGACCGGGGATGAGCTGCGTGCGGTCAGCGACCCGTCATCGTCACCGCTGAACGCGGGCGAAGTCTATGACAGCAATCGTTACGCCTTGCTGGGCGCACTGGCGCGCATGGCGGTTGACACCATCGACATGGGCCTGGTCCCCGATGATCCCGTGGCGATTCGCGATACCCTGGAACGCGCTGGTGAGACGGCTGATGTCGTGATTACGTCAGGTGGCGTATCCGTCGGTGAAGCGGACTATGTCAGCAAAACTTTGCACGATATCGGCAATGTGGCGTTCTGGAAGATCGCTATGCGGCCAGGCCGTCCCTTGGCATGCGGTAAGGTGGGCGACGCCGTGTTTTTTGGTTTGCCTGGCAATCCGGTTGCGGTATTGGTGACATTTTACGAATTCGTTCAGCCAGCTGTGCGGCGGTTGATGGGATGTCGTGACGACGGTCAGCCGTTCAGGTTTCGCGTGCCCTGCACCAGCGCGTTGCGCAAGTCGTCCGGGCGTACCGAGTACCAGCGCGGCATTCTGTATCACGACGACGACGGACAACTCGCCGTGAAGACGACCGGCAAGCAAGGGGCAGGGCGGCTTAGCTCGCTGTGCCTGGCAAATTGCATTATCGTGATCCCCCCCAATGCAGATGCGATTACACCGGGCAGCTTGGTCGAGGTGCAGCCGTTTACAGGTTTGGTTTAGCGGGGATGCTGTCGCGCCCACGCCGGAACGCGGTCGCCAGGCAGATGCCCATCGCCCTGGGATGTATCGGGGCAGGGGAGCAGTAGGGCGTGAGGCACTGGCCTTGCTTAGGTTAAACAGGCACACAGGATAATTTTTCTCAGATGACTTCCAGAATCATGCTGGTCGAACCCTCGGCCACGATGCGTTACGTACTCAAGAACTATACGGATGCGAGTGGCTATGAAACCGACGGTTTCACCCAATTTGGTAAAGCACTCAATGCCCTGCAACGTCAGTTTGAAGTCTTTGATACTGAATACCGCTGTGTCCTGATTGGTTGGCCAAGTGTGCGTGATGGCGAGACCGAAAACTTTCTGCAGTTGCTGGAATCTCCCGACTTTCATGACCTGCCCGTGATTGTGTTATCGCAGGATATGCGTGCCGATGCCAGAGCCTGGGTCGCCGGGCGCAATAACACGGTGCTGGTGCGTTGGAAAGAATACCGCTCTGTCAAAGAGCTGTTGGCGCGTCAACTCGATGCTGATCACGAGCCTGACGGTGATGCCTTTCAGGCCAAGTTTTCTAATCAGGATATCCGTATCCTGGTGGTGGATGATTCGCCCAGTATTCGTTACGCCTTGCGAGATCTGCTGCGTTTGCAGGGGTATGACGTCACTGTCGTCGGCAGTTATTCGCAGGGCATTCAAGCGACCCACGATCAAGCATTTGATATCGCCGTGCTGGATTACTACCTGCAGGATGCCACAGGCGATGAGTTATGCCGAGAAATCATCAGCGATCCGGCCGCAGGTGAAGTGACTTGCGCGATTCTCACCGGTACCTATTCGGACCACATCATCAAGCGCAGCCTGCGCGCGGGTGCTGTGGAATGCATGTTTAAGAATGAATCGAGCGAGTTATTGTTGGCGCGTATCGATGCCATCAGCCGCATGGTGCGTCAGCGCAAAGAACTGCAACTCAATTACTTGAAAATGGATGTGGTCATTGAGGCGCTGAACGGCGCGGTGCTCTCATGCGATAACGAAGGCATTCTGCGTTTTGCGAATTCCCGCGCCTTGCAGGTGTTGGGCTATGGTCAGGACGATGAGTTTATCGGTCACCACGTTAACGAGGTGCTGACACAAGATCATCTTGTTCCTGTCACGGACGCTGATGTTGATGCCTCGTTCTACAATGCGCGGCGTCAGCCAATGCGCGTGCGCTACAGCTCGCAGGACCTCATTGAAGACGGCCAGAAGGCCGGCACCATTGTGCAGTTCGTGTCGCTTGAGCCGCCTCAGTTGCCGCAGGAAGCACCACCCGCGTCGAATGCGGCTGAACCTAGCGAGCGACATGAAGCACTGCTCTCGGCTTCCCAGTATGTCGCGCAAATGCAGTCCCTACTCGAGCGAAGCGGGCAGGTTGCGGACGGCTACAGCGTATTACTCATTAGCGTGGATGTGCACGCGCAGGATGCTTCTGTGGCAAGCATTGGTGATAAACCTGTGTTTTTAGAAGGCGTCTTGAATACGCTGGCGCGCGTTTATAAACGACGCGACGCGATTGCCTGCTTAGGCAACGGTGTCATCGGTGTATTGCTCAAACACAAGTCCGAGAAACAGGCTTATTTGCTGACCCGTAAGCTTCTGCAAATCGTGAATGCAGTAGCTCGCAGTGTCCCCGACACGCGCTTCAGCAGTAATGGCTGTCTCAAGCAATTATCGCCAGATGGAGACGTTGATGCGCCTCAGCTGCTGCGCAAGACGGTTCAAGGTCTGCAGATTGTTAAGAAGCGCGGTAAAAACCTCGCGCTTATCCTCGATATGAAGCGCCTGCTACCCGTTTATCCCAAAGAAAAGAGTGGCAATTGATCATTGCTGTTTTTTTGTCACTCGAATTGTATCGAAATGTAAATAAGGGTAGGGTATTAAACAGCTGCACGAATTCTGTGCGGGAGTTCTCAGATTTAGCGAGGGTTACTCGATAACATGCCTTCGCCTGCTGAGGGAAACATGCAGGTTTACAATCACTTAAGGAAGAGTGACCTCGGCAGGCTCTTCTTCGTCTGCGGTGTCTCTGCCTCGCTGAGACACCGCAACTCAGAATACTTCGTGGTACTTGTCGCCGGACACTGACGTTGCTTTGTAACGTCTTGTCAGTGCCGGCGATTATTTTTCCTGCCTTTTTACGACAATATTCATCAAGTTGCCATCTGGCTTGACAATAATTTGGCGCTAAGCCAGTATTTGGATGCGGCATAGCAGAATTGACGCTATCATTGCGACAGGGCCTGCTCGGTACGCGCTGCGTGTAGGTCATTAACTCTGAGAGATTGTATATGTCCCGTCAAAGTTCACTAGCAAGTAATTCCGCTGCAGTCCATTCTTTTGATTCTGATCTCGCAGGGCATTCCTTGGATGACCGGCATCCCCTTGATCTCGTGTGTGAAGAGCTGGATGCCGACTCCATCGATATTGAAGATTCACTGGGTGGCGGCGACGTCGGCAGCGATGCTGGCACGTCGACCGAAGGGGACGTAGAATGCAATAACGTAGATGTGCCGCGATACACCCAG
>DOIU01000501.1 GCA_003511825.1 Gammaproteobacteria bacterium
AGGCCTTCATGATCTCGCAGATCTCTTCAAAATGCGTATAGATGAAGTTTTCCTGATGGTGGGACAGGCACCACTTGGCCATGATAGAGCCACCGCGTGAGACGATACCGGTCAAGCGTTTGGCAGTCATCGGCACATATTGTAATAAGACGCCCGCATGGATGGTAAAGTAATCAACGCCCTGCTCCGCCTGCTCCAATAGCGTGTCGCGAAAAACCTGCCAGGAAAGATCTTCGGCGATGCCATGCACTTTTTCCAGGGCCTGATAAATCGGGACGGTGCCGATCGGCACGGGCGAATTGCGCAATATCCATTCACGGGTCTCGTGAATGTTCTTGCCCGTTGATAGATCCATCACCGTGTCTGCGCCCCAGCGCGTGGCCCAGACCATTTTTTCCACTTCCTCTTCAATCGAGGACGTCAACGCTGAGTTGCCGATGTTCGCATTAATTTTAATGTGAAAGTTTCGGCCGATAATCATCGGTTCGAGTTCTGGGTGATTGATATTCGCCGGAATCACGGCGCGGCCCACCGCAACTTCCTGGCGCACAAATTCCGGCGTGATGGCATGGCCGATCGTGGCACCGCGACTGTCTCCCCGCTGTTGCTGGCCCATATCGCCGTAGGCTGCCGCCTGCTCGCGCGCCATATTTTCTCGAATAGCGATGTACGCCATTTCGGGGGTGATAATCCCCTGGCGCGCGTAGTGCATCTGAGTTACGTTTTTCGTGCCGATGGCTTTGCGAGGCTGATGTGCGCCCTGGAACCGCATGGCCGCCAGTCGAGGATTTTTCTCCCGAGCCTGGGTGAACGATGAACTCGCCCCGGCGAGTTGCTCGGTGTCTTGTCGGTCTTCAATCCAGCTCAACCGGGGTTTCTCCAGCCCTTTTTTCACATCAATTTGGACAGCGGGGTCGGTATAGACGCCCGATGTGTCATACACTCTTACCGGCGCATTCAGCTCCACATCACCGTTTTTTAAGTGGGTCGGGTCAAGGCTGATTTCTCGCATAGGCACGCGAATATCATCCCGCGAACCCGTCACGTAGATTTTTTGAGAGGCTGGGAAAGGTGCTGTGGAAACTGCGCTGCTGGATGATCCATTTGAAAACAGCTGATTGCTGGGTTTTGACATGCTCGCTCCTCCTAGTGGCTGACGTCGGAGCGCTACACAGCATGAGAACCTTGACGCAGAAAACTCTATGGTCAAAGCAATCTTGCTTCCTACGCAGGTACTAACCTGATCAGGTGCAGCGGGTTCCCATAAAGGTCTCAGCTTTCAACAGAAAGCACCCCGACAAGATTTTCCGATAGGCTATAGGATATTTTTGAGTGATTCAAGCCTCAATAGATAGAATTCTATGGCACCAAGGATGATACCAGAGCAGTGTCTGGTCCCATTATAAACGCTGCCATGGAGATTCACTTGCAATAGCATTACGGCAACCGGCATTTTGTTTTGTTCAGCAGCCGTGATCGCTAAACCTGAGACCTCTGCAACGCGTAGGCGTCTTTATGATTCTTCGATTTTTGGTAATAGGTCGCCACAGCAATGACAGCGGCAAAGGCAGCGCCTGCCCATAGACCCGCTGCCAGATCGACGATCAACCACACGGGGATCATTAAGCCAGGTCCGTAAACCCGTATCTCACTTTATTGCAAGCATGCAACAGATCAAAGCTACTCATTTATATTGCAAATATGCCCCCAACGAAAGAAAAAGTTCTGAAGTAGTTTATAGAAAAGTTGAGACATACCCGCAAGAACAACGACACCCCTACTTCCAAAACGGCTTACGCGATTCCTGCAAGGCATCGGCACGGCTGATGCCGATGTCCCATAGGGCTTCATCCGAGAGCTCGGCGAGTTGTCGGCGCTGGCGCGAAATCTCCCAGTAGTGACACAGCTTTTTCAGTCCCCTAATCACGCTATTGGGCAACACAGACCGAGAGGTCTGATCTTCGGCTATTAGGCGGCATCCACGTTGTATTCTCACGTGCAAGGTCATCACGATAGGCTCCAGTCACGTCGGGTTGTTTCAGAGGAGGTCACAAAAAAGTCAGGACGCCAGCGTGAAGACAGTTTAGAATTGAATACTGAATCGAAACAGATTCAAATTTTATTTATCCAATAAGTACAGAATGACAAATTCGCTCAACTGTCATGGTTTAGTTTTGATCAATCTGTACTGGTCATAACATGGAACAACACAAATACAACCAGATTGCGGAACAGTTGCAGCAGCAGATACGCAGCCGTGTGTACAAAGCCGGGGACAAATTGCCCTCGGTGCGCAGCTTGGCCAAGCAAAGGCAGGTGAGTATCTCGACCATTCTGTCCGCCTACGCCTTACTGGAGGATCGCAACCTGATTGAGGTGCGCCCCAAGTCGGGGTATTACGTCAAACGCGTACTGACCGAGAAGCCGCTTCTACCCAGTATTGATCAGCGATTCAGCCCGCCAGAAGTGATTTCAACCCCGCAACTGGTGATGGAGATCATGGATGATTCCCCCGAACCCGGTGTGATCAGTTTCGGCTCTGCTATTCCTGCGAGCGACTTCCCGGTCACCAACCAGCTGCGAAAGATCTTTGCCCAAAAGGTCCGCAGTGAACCCTTCCTGGGCATAGGTTACGGCGCCGGAAAAGGCTACGAGCCCCTGCGTCAGCAGCTGGCCCGCCGTGCAGTGGATGCCGGTGTGATGGTGTCCCCCGACGAGATACTTGTCACGGATGGCTGTCAGGCCGGGGTTGGACTTTGCTTGCGCGCACTGACGAAGCCGGGTGACATCGTCGCCATGGAGACGCCCAGCTACTATGGCGTCTTGCAGCTCATTGAGGCGCTGGGGCTCAAGCTGATTGAGATTCCATCCAACCCCGAAACCGGCATGAGCATCGATGCCTTGAGGCTCGCGCTGGAGCAATGGCCGGTGAAAGCGGTACTGACCATTCCCTGCTTCAATAATCCGGTGGGCAGTTTGATGCCGGACGCCCACAAACAGGCGTTGGTGGATTTAGTCGGTCACTACGATATTCCATTGATTGAAGACGACATCTACGGCGACCTTGGCTACAGTGACCAACGTCCCCGCGCCGCCAAATCGTTTGATACCAGCGGACGCGTGATTCTCTGCTCGTCGGTCTCCAAAGCATTGGAGCCGCAATTAGGGATCGGCTGGATTATGCCGGGAAAATATCTGGAAGCCATTGAATACGAGAAATACCTCAACAGCACGGGGATTTTTCGGTTACCACAAATGGCCGTGGCGGAAATACTTGCTCGCGGCGCTTACGACCGCCACCTGCGATTGGCACGCGATGCCTATCGTCAACGCAGAGATCGACTGATTGATTTGATCTCACAGCACTTCCCAGCGGGGACACGCATGACAGCGCCGCAAGGCGGCTTCGTCGCCTGGGTGCAACTGCCCGGTGATCTGAGTGCAAAGCGTATATATCAGCGCGCTAAACAAAAACACATTCTGATTGCGCCGGGAGAGATTTTTTCTTCCAACCCCGAGCGCTACGCCAGCGCAATCAGACTCACCTATTCCGCCCGGTGGACGTCGCGACGCGAAGAAGCCATTCAAACACTGGGCGAGATCATAAAAGACAGTTGACCCCCAGGTCTACAAATTGACCACGATCAGGGGCGAGTTGGACATCGCTATTGTTTTTCCACGGGTATCAAACAATTCAGCCGATGCAAAGATCAAGGTCCTGCCTTGTTTATCAATACAAGCGCGAACCGTATAGTGACCCGCGAATGCTGGCCGGTAGTAGTTGACGGCAATGCTTGCGGTAGCGACTGACTGCGTCACATCCACCACGGACAAAGCCGCAAATGCCAAGCCGAAATCAAGCATGGTTGCCACAATCCCGCCTTGAATAGCGCCGGCCCCCTGGGTGAAG
>DOIU01000512.1 GCA_003511825.1 Gammaproteobacteria bacterium
TGGGCGGGGAGATGCTGTCTCGTCTTGGTGCCACGCCTGTCAATATACCCGGAGGCGAATTGTTTACGGCGCTGCAGTCCGGAACCATCGACGGCCTGGAATGGATTGCCCCTTGGAACGATTTGGCATTTGGTTTCCATCGCGTGGCCAAATACTACTATTACCCCGGATTTCATGAGATGGGGCACTGTTTAGGGTCTCACGTGAACAAAGACGTCTGGGAAAGCCTGAGTGACGGCGAGCGTGAGATTTTGCAAACGGCCGCTGATGCGGAATACCTGACGTCCCTCGCTGAATACAATGCACGCAACTTGGCATCCCTGGATACCCTGATCAACAAGCACGGTGTTAAATTGCAGCCTTGGCCTGATGACATCGTGGCAGAAATGCAGCGCATCGCACCCGCAACATTAGAAAAAACAGCCGCTGCAAGCCCGATGGCCACGAAAGTTCATAAAAGCTGGATCGCTTTTCGCGATAGTCAACGTCAATGGGGTGATATCGGCGACTATGCCAATGCCCAACTCAAAAACAGAGGCCAGCAGTAGTTTCGCGTAGGTCCGATCACTCAAGTCTGTAGGTAAAGGCACTCTCGGTGCTCGCTGTGTAGCGCCGGGAGCGCATCCGCTTGCAGACGTACGTTTACCGTGCAGTGAATATAACCCCGCGTAGGGGTGTGTTATTGACAGGAGAGGCTTATGCGCGATGATTTTAACCATATGCAAGGTGATTCCATAGTGGATCGCCTTGCGGAAACTCTAGGCCGATTAACTCGCTGGATGGCCGTGGTAATGGTTTTGCTACAGTTTGCCGTGGTGGTTGCCCGGTATTTATTCGATGCGGGCTCGGTCATGGCTCAAGAGGCAATACTGTACCTATTTGGCAGCATGTTTATGCTGGCGTTGGCCGATACCCTCGCGGCTAACCGGCATGTGCGCGTCGATATGTTGTACCACAGCTATAGCGATCGCCAGCGACGATGGGTCGATGGCGTCGGCCTGGTTGTCTTCCTGATCCCCTTGTGCGCATTCATGTTATGGCACAGCAAAGACTATGTGTTGAACAGTTGGGCATCACTCGAAGGATCTCGGGAATCGCAGGGGTTGCCCGGTGTGTTTTTGTTTAAAACGATCATTCCGGTGGCGTTGCTGCTCGTGATCGCGCAAGGCGTCGTGATTTTAGTGCGGTGCCTACGTGGGCAGGAGCAGAGCGATGATTGAGGTCAATGTGCTGTACTTGATCGCGCTGTTTGGCGGGCTGCTGATCTGCTTGATGTCGGGTTTTCCGGTGGCGTTTGTGTTGGGCGGGGTATCACTGCTACTGGCAAGTGTCGGCGCACTCCTGGGGCATTTTTATGCCTCCTATATGGCGGCCATGCCCCAGCGTGTCTATGCCGCGATGACCAACGATATCCTGCTTGCGGTCCCGCTTTTTGTTTTTATGGGGGCAATGCTGGAACGCAGCGGCATTGCATCCGAGTTACTGGATGGGATTGGACGACTCTTCGGCCAGCGGCGGGGTGGATTGGGCTACGCCATCACATTGGTCGGCGCGCTATTGGCCGCCTCGACAGGTATTGTGGGTGCAACCGTTACCACGATGGTGCTGTTGTCCTTGCCGGTGATGCTGCGATGGGGCTATTCGCCGCGACTGGCCGCAGGGTCCATCTGTGCCGCAGGCACGCTCGGGCAAATCATTCCGCCCTCTTTGGTACTGGTGCTACTGGCGGACACGATCTCTTCGGCCTACCAAAAGGCGCAACTGAGTCAGGGCATCTTCGCACCAGACACCATCTCGATAGCCGATCTTTTTGCCGGTGCCATCGTGCCGGGTTTGCTGATGGTGATTGTCTTTCTGGCTTACCAAGTTCTCTTGGCAGCCTTGCGCCCTGACACATGCCCGCCACCCCCGGCGCAGGACGCTGATACGATGACGATTGACTGGACATCCTTGTTGGCGAGACTGGTGCCTCCCTTAGCGCTGATACTCGGGGTGTTGGGCTCTATACTCGGAGGTGTCGCCACGCCCACTGAATCGGCTGCTATCGGCGCTGCGGGCGCGATTTTACTGGCAGGGTTTGGCACGGAGGATCGCAAGTTGGCGAATATTGCGCTCCTGATTCTCGGTGGGGCCGTGGTGTTAAAGCACATTATATTGCCCGCGATGTCGCTGAGTATTGGCCTTGAGCGCACGCTGGTCGCCGTGCCTGTCTTAGTATTTACAGGTTTCTTTGTTGTCGCGCTGCTGCGCACGGTGCAATCTGAATCGCTGGCAAATACTGCGTTGGAGACGACTCGGCTGTCAGCCATGGTGTTTATGATCTTGATTGGCGCCGCCATGCTGTCGCTGGTGTTCCGTGGATTTGGTGGCGATGAAGCCGTGCAGCATCTGATTGCGAGCGTACCCGGAGGCCCTTACGCGGCACTTGCTGCTGTTCTGCTCGTGATGTTTCTGTTAGGGTTTATTCTCGATTTTATCGAGATTATTTTCGTGATAGTGCCGACCATCGCACCGGTGTTGTTGGCGTCCGGCATCGATCCAATTTGGCTCGCTATCTTGATCTCACTGAATTTGCAGACGTCGTTTTTAACGCCACCTTTTGGGTTTGCTTTGTTTTATTTCCGATCAGCCGCTCCCTCATCGGTATCAACTCGCGACATTTATCGCGGCGTCATTCCCTTTATTGGCTTGCAAATGTTGGTTCTGATTATCGTTGCCTTCGTACCGAGTATTGCCACCTGGCTTCCGTATGCGCTACGTTAGTGAAAGAATTCGACGGCTTGGGTCTGTGTTGCATAGACCCGAAGAAGGCGGGCAATAGGCAAACACGCATATGCAAAAAACGAAAACCGATGTCACGAGCAAAAAACGCGTCCGACTGTCACCGCAGGAGCGCGAGCACCTGATTGTTTCGGGCGCCATTGATTTGGTCGCCGAACGCGGGTTTGCATTTTCCACGCGCGAGCTGGCTGATCATCTCGGTATGAGCCAAAGTTTGCTCTACCGGTATTTCGCCACCAAAGAAGCCCTGATTGATAAAATCTATGAACGTGTCTATGTCGGTCGATGGAACCCGGAATGGGATGAAATGCTGATCGATCGTGACGTGAGCCTACAGGCCCGGCTCGAAACCTATTTTGCCGACTATGCAAATGTCGTGTTGCAGAAAGACTGGATTC
>DOIU01000557.1 GCA_003511825.1 Gammaproteobacteria bacterium
TCCGCACAGTGTTCCAGTAACTGCCCGGACGCATGCGGTCAGGCAGCACGAGGACCAGGCTGGCATTTTCCTGTTCGAACGGCACTTCCATTAACGGATTATGGGCAAAGTAAAGGTGAATAGGGATAAAGACCGGCCGACCAAAATTGTAGCCCGTGTAAGCATCCTCATTCAGTTGATTGCCGGCCAGTCGCTGAACCGCCATTTGGACAACGGCAGCCTGTGTGTCTTCGCGCAACTGCAGTTCGTCGATCCAGAGATTCAGCGCCTCAATGTTTCCGGTCTGATAGAGCGCCTCAGCTTCTCGACCCCACGCCGTCATTTCCTGCTGATACGCCTCATCCAGTCGGCTCATGCCCTCTTCCGTCACCGAAGCAAAGTGATCAATCAGGTAAAACAGTGCGACAGCGCCAGTGGCGATAATCAACAGAAACTTCCAGAGCAGCCGGCGTTTCACTTCAAGCAATACCCCTCGCCATGCACCGTTTGCAGGCGATCACCGCGCCAGCCGGCGTCGTTCAGCTTGCGTCGTTCAGCTTGCGTCGTAAGCGGCTGACATGCATATCCAGCCCGCGATCGTAGGCACCGAGTGTACGATTCAATACTTGCTGGGACAGATAGGCCTTGCTCAACACATCCCCGCTATGGAGCCCAAGTTCCCAGAGTATCTTGAATTGGATCTGCGTCAGATCCATCACCGTGTGGCCGACGGTGGTCTGGTTGGTGGTAGGGTCGAGTACCAGTGCATCAATGCAAATCGATTGTTGAGTGGCCGGCGCCGCAGCTTGACTGCGCCGCAACAGGGCTTCCACACGCAGCAGCAGCTCCGTGGAGTTAAACGGTTTGGAAATATAGTCGTCAGCGCCCTGGCGCAACCCCGTGATGCGTTCTTCTTCAGCGCCGCGCGCTGAGACGATGATCACCGGCATCTGGCTGGTCTTGCGCAGCATGCCGAGCAGCGAAATACCATCGCGTTGCGGCAGCATGAGGTCCAGGAGCAGTAAATCGTGCTCATCTCGGGTGGCAGCCAGTAAACCACTGTCACCATCTGAACACGTATCCACCTGATAGCCGGCATCTCGCAACGGATCGTGCATCTGTTGATTGAGGCCCGAATCATCCTAAATGATGAGCACTTTCGCAGGTGTTAGGGAGGCGGGATGATTCATCAATGGACAACGTTAAGCGGAAGAAAGCGTAATGAGTCGGATGATTGACGTATCAATAAAACGTTGACTCAGAAAGATCAAATTATATTATCTCTTCAAAATTGTGTTTACAATTGCCAATGATTCGCATTTGAACAGTGCATTGTCATCCAGATCCTGCCAGCGGTAAATTATGTTTTTTCTAGCCCAATCAGACAGTTGGCATAAGTCGCAACGCCAGAAGCCTTAACTCATGCATAGAGAACGACGCCTCAAGCCCCCCCCACGCCCTGAACGCAAAGGTGATTGCTCCGGCATTGATGCTGATCAGTCCTGTTGTATTAGCGCAGTCCGATGAGACGTCGAGCGACGACGCTGTCGAGCTGCAAAACTTCACGGTGAGTGACGAAAGCGACATCAACACGCTGGAAAAATCCGCCAAAGCCGTCGATGTCATCGATACGGAGTACGACCTAAAACTGACCGCTGACATCGGAGAAATTCTTGCCCGCACGCACGGGGTCAGTGTGCGACGCACCGGCGGTTTAGGGTCGGGCACGCGCTTCTCCCTCAACGGGCTGACCGACGACCAGATCCGTTTTTTTGTGGATGGCATTCCGCTGGAAATGTCGGGCTATACCTTAGGGATCAGCAACATTCCGGTCAATCTGGTCGATCGAATAGAGATTTATCACGGCGTTGTACCGATTCAGTTTGGCGCTGACGCACTGGGTGGTGCGGTGAACATAGTCACCGACAACAACATCGACGGGACCCATGGCTCCCTGTCTCACCAGATGGGTGACTTTGGCACCCGGCGATCCACCCTATCGCTCAACTATCTGCATCAAGACAGCGGCTTTTTCGCGCGTTTCACGGGTTTTACCGATGCCGCCGACAACGATTACGACATCGATGTGGAAGTGGCTGACGGGTCAGGACGACTGCAGCCAGCAACGGTGAAACGATTCCACGATGCGTATGCCGCCGACGGGCTTGTTCTGGATCTGGGTCTGGTTGATCAGCGATGGGCAGATCGGCTCCAGCTCAGCCTCTATGCCAGTGATTATGACAAGGATATTCAACACAACGTCAAAATGTCGGTACCTTATGGCGAGGCGGTGTTTAAACGGGAAACCCGCGGTGTCAATGTACGCTATGAGCATGCATTTTCAGACCAGCTCTCGCTGACAACCGTTATCGGCGATGCAGAAACCGAAACGCGTTTTCAAGACACCGCAGATTATTCTTACAACTGGCTGGGCGAAGAGGCCATCACCCCGGTGCCACACCCCGGCGAGCTCGGAGACGCAACCGACAGCATCACCCGGAGCGAGGATAACTTCGCCAGGATTAATCTCAACTGGAACGCACGGCCGAATCAGCAGCTCAAACTGTCACTGGCGCCCACCTGGAATGACCGCACGGCGAGAAACACTCTGTTGTCGGCAGGCGATCATGATCCGCTGACAGCCGAGCGGGAGTTGTTCACCCTGGTGACCGGTATCGAGCACAGTATCGACCTGCAGGATGACCGCTTTCAAAACATCCTGTTTTTCAAACACTATCGTCAAGAAATCCGCTCAGAACAACCCATTGAGAGCACCGATGGTTTTCGTCGCAAAGACCGTGATTTGGATCGCTTCGGCTGGGGTAACGCCATGCGCTACCGCTTTAACGACTGGTCATACGGCAAGCTGTCCTACGAACGCACGGCACGATTGCCGCGCCCCGATGAAATCTTTGGAGATGCTGTTTTAATCACTGACAATCTGGAGCTGGAAGAAGAAACCAGCCATAACTACAACCTGAGTGTGAGCCTGGAAGGGCTGGTCACCGCCGCCGGCATCTGGCGGGCGGACGCAAACCTCTTTGTACGCGATGCTGACAATCTGATCGTACTGATCGGCAACGAAGAGTTCTTCTCGTACCAGAATATTTACAGCGCGACATCCGAGGGCATCCAGGCTGCCGCGGGGTGGACGTCCCCCGATGGCTTGATGGATCTTGCTATCAACTTCACGTCTGTTGACTTTAAAAACACGGCAGACAGCGGACCCTTTGCAAGATACAAGGGTGACCGCATACCCAATAGACCTTACCTTTTTGCGAACGCCAGCCTGCGTTTAAACTGGACAGAGGTATTCGCAGAACTCGACGAACTGAGTATCAGCTGGCACGTCCGTTTCGTGAATGAATACGACCTGATTTGGGAAAGTGTCGGACTCGACGCTTTTAAAGATTCTGTCCCTGCACAAGAGAGCCATGCCGTCGGCCTGACCTATGCGCGAGACCTGTATCCGTACGTGCTGAATCTGAGCGCCGAGGTGCAAAACATAACGGATGAGAAACTCTTTGATTTTTACGGTGTACAGCGGCCTGGGCGCGCATTTTACGTCAAAGCGACCCTGGATTTTTGAGCCATCAACCCTACCTTGAAAGGACCCAAGACACGCGTTGAGGCATCGAGCAGCACAGGATTGCTACTCGCGACAAATACCCTCAAATACGCCGTGCGAGGCCTACTCCCTGTTATGCCCCATAACCGTGCGCTCGCGCAGCTCGCGCCGCTCTTGAGCTTCTACGCACAGCGTCGTGACAGGGCGCACTTCAAGCCGCTCCAAACCGATGGGTTCGCCGGTATCATCGCACCATCCGTAGTTGCCGTCATCGATGCGAGCGAGGGCAGCGTCGATCTTTGCCAAGAGTTTTCGGTAACGGTCGCGCGTGCGCAATTCAAGCGTCTGGGCCGCTTCGCGGTTAGCGCGGTCTGCTTCATCACCGACCTCGTGATGGCTGTCATGGCGCAACTCCGCCAGGGTCGCATCACCCTCCTCTAGCAGCGTCGAACGCCAATCGAGAAGCTTCTTTTTAAAGTAGGCCAATTGGCGCGGCCCCATGTATTCCTCATCTAGGGGTAGTTCAGTTTCCTGCATGTTATTATCACCGTTCTGTTGTGTACAATGCCGATGCCATGGCCACGTGGCCAAGGCGCACGACGCTCTCCATTTGAGACCCTGCGTCCGATGCGTGAGTTGACTGGTCCGCCGACCAAAAAGGCGCTATGTTATAACATATCAACGCGTCCTCCTCATAGTATGGATACATGGAGGCGCTATTCACCGCGCTCTTCAACCCAATATCATACCGCGGCGTCGGCCAAGACGAATCCGGATCGGGAAGGTTCATAGACTGACGCTGTCTCTCATGGGATGTCATGGCTGTGAGATTAACGCAACGCCGCTCTGGATGCCACGAAGCTGTAAAACCACGCAAAGCACCCGGAATTAAGCAGACCACTTTGTACTATCCTTCACGCTTTTAAGACGAGATGCAAAATGATGTTGACGCGCTTAAAACTCGCCGTTGGCGTGTTGGTAATGATATCGGCTTGCTCATCGGACAAGTCTTTAATGGACGACGTCACCCACGCCCCGGCCTATGACTGGCGCATTGAACGCGATGAATGGGGCGTACCTACTGCAATAGGCGCCACCGATGCGGGTGCCGCGTATGCACTGGCGATCGCGCACGCAGAAGACGACTTTGCCACCTTGCAGTCTGTGGTTTTCAGCGCGAAGGGCATGGCTGGACGGATCAAGGGCAAGGAAGGTGCCGCATCAGACTTTCTCCATGCGCTGTTAAAAATCAATGAACAGCTGGAAACCTACTACGACGAGAGTCTATCAAGCGAGGTCAAGAGTATCGTTGATGCTTACGCGGACGGTCTGAACAGGTACGCCGCTGACCACCCCGATGAACGCATAGACGGGCCCTGGCCGATCACCGGTCGCGACATCGCTGGCGGCTTTATACTGTCTAGCCCACTTTTTTATGGGCTGGACTACGAGATTGGAGGCCTTGTTGCGGGGACTCTCAATCCCTGTGCGGGTCAACTGGCGCAAGGCGATGAGGGCTGCGGTTCCAATGCATTTGCGGTTGCGCCGCATGCGTCCGCTGATGGCTCGACATTCCTGCTGATCAATCCACACAACCCTTGGGACGGACCGCTGGCCTGGTACGAGGCGAGACTGCATTCGGATGCCGGCTGGCGCGTTGCAGGCGGGATGCTGGCCGGCTCACCCTTCCCGACAGGTGCCATTTACAACGACGCGTTCGCCTCCGCACCGACGGTGAATCGGCCGGATCTGGTGGACCACTATCAACTGACGACCAACGATAAGGATCAATACTACGTTGACGGCCAATGGCGCCCGTTTGAAAAAAAGGTCATCTGGCTCAAAGTCAAATTCGGGCCAATCATCCTACCTATCAGACGCACCCTCACCTACACCGTTCACGGACCCGCCTTTGAGCTTGAGTCAGGCTGGGTTGCCGTCTCATTCCCGGACAGCGCGGCCGATGGGACGAGCATAAAAATGCTTTAACAATACTACAAGCTAGGGCGCGCACAATCCGTAGAAGATTTCTTCTCCATTATGGAGACACGTGCCATCGCCTCGTTTAATTTTGTGGTGGCGGACCGCAGTGGCGACATCGGTTTTCTCTACAACGCCAGTATCCCTCGGCGGGCAGAGGGCTATTCCGGTCAGGGTTGCGCGCCGGGTGATCGCTCAGCACTCTTGTGGCGCGGCGTGTTGCCGTTGTCCGCAAACCCCCAGGTGATCAACCCGACATCGGGTTGGGTTTATTCAGCGAACGCCACGCCTTTTTTTGTCAGCCGTGAAGACGACAATCCAACACCCCAGCAGTATCCGATCAATATCGGCAATGACGGCCGCAAGACCAATCGCGCCCGCAGACTGGCCGAATTGTTGGCCGATGATAAGGCGCCGTTCTCGCGCGACTATCTCGCTGCCATTACCTTCGACGAGGCGTATTCGACATCGTCGGAGATGGCGACCTTTATCCGCGACACGCTCAACGCTATCGACGGAGATACGCGTTTCAGCGAGGTGAAAACCCTGCTTAGCAGCTGGGATTTGCGCGCATCGGCCGACAGCCGGGCGAGCTTACTCGCTCACGAACTGTTCCAGGCCTACCACGCCGCGAAGTGGTGGAACACAGAGGCCCCCGAGATCAAGGGACATCTCATAGAGACCATCGCATCCATGAAGGAACGCTATGGACGCATCGATCCGGCGCTCGGCGATGTTGTCCGGCTGCGTCGTGGCCAGGTGGATTTGCCGCTGAGTGGCGGTGACGACACACTGCGCATGATCCGAAGCGTGGATACCGGTGATGGTTACCGGCGCGCCAATTTTGGCGATGGGCTGACGCTATTGGTCGAGTGGACCCAAGAGGGCGAGCAGATCGTCAAATCATTCCATCAATACGGTGCCGCCTTGGGCCGCCCGGCGAGTGATCACTACAGTGACCAATCCGCGCCGTTTGCACGCAAAGAATGGAAGAGGAACCCGACACCTGAGAACGATGGCCAGGCAATGACTTCCACGCCCCCCTTGCCCAAGGCCACTTTCGCCAGAATAATCGATACACTCAGCGCAGCAGGCTCAGTGAGCAATAATGGTTGCCCGCCTGACCATCCGCTAGACCTACTCAATCAATGTGTTCCGCCCTTTTCCAGCGGAGATGGCGGCGCTCTACCGCGCTATTATGATGGTTTGCGCACGCAGTAACGTCGGCGAGGGCTGGGTTCGCTCCCAATGCAATAGGATCAAACTGTCTTGTTCTGAGGCATGCTCGAAGACGCGTTTACCCGCAACTGATACCACGCTCGCAGCCTCGCGTAAGTCCAAGCTATCATCGATGCCGGTTCGATTATTCACGATGACCGGCAAGCGGGTTTCAAGCGAGCGCTGCTCCCAGGTGTCGCCGGGGCCATATTGACCGGGTGCCCAGTTTGCCGATGAGAGGATCAGCTCAGCGCCCTGTTCTTTCAAGCGATTGGCGTGCTCAAAGGGCCAGGCATCTGCACAGATCAGCAGCCCAGCCTGGTATCCTGAGAGGCTCACCAGCGTTGGCGAATCGCCCTTTGTCGACCAGGCTTCGCTTCGCGGGATGGTATTGATTTTTCTGTGTCGCGCAATAATTTCGCCCGTCGCATCAATCACAAACAACGTATTAAAAATGGCGCTTTCTTCTGACAGCGGGCGCTCAAGATGGCTTAACAATACGCCTATCTCCAGATTCCTGGCTTGCTCTTGAATACGCTGAACAAATGTATCCGGGCCTGCCGGAATCCAATCCGTTCCGAGCGCATTGTGAAAGTGATAGCCCGTTATCGCAAGCTCGGGGGTAAGCAACCAGTGTACGCCATGCGCTTTTGCCACTGCCATCGCGGCGGCGATGGCCTGAGTGTTCGCTTGAAGGTTTTTTGCTTCTGGCGCGAAATGCAATAGGCCAATCACTAACCGCGAGTCTTGGGGTGAGGTTGACGACTCATCAGCGTGTAAAAGCTGAAAGAACAGGCCGATGATCACCGCGCAAATCAGTCTTGCCATTTTGCCTGCCACCCCATCGCGAGAGCGTCGAAAAAATAGCCCAGCGAATCTTCTACGGGTGCTGCGATATTTTGCCAAGCATGGCTCCAATGCAAGGTATCGCCCGATAGGGCCACTGCGGCCGTGGCAGCGCTATCTCGCAGAACCTCAGCCCGCATTCCCTCTGGCAACGTTTGGTATTGCAATCGGTCAAGCAGTGTCGCGTAGGCATAAGCGGCGGCGACCACACGTGTATTGCCGACGATGGCCTTTACATTGTGCTTGGCCAATGTATAGCTGTTTTTGTCCATCCTTTTTTTAAGGTGCGCAAGCAGCACGTCCTCCGTAAAGCCAAAGCGGCCAAGCGCGTGGGTCAGCGTCGCCGTGTCTTCTGGCGCCAAGCGGTTTTGCCACAGGATCGCTTCTAATGTGGCTTCTCGCACGGCACTGCCGATCAGTTCGCCAAGCTTCAGATGACCACTCGCACTGTGATACACAAAGCTGTCTTGCCCAGCCTGCGGCGCGGCGATAATAAACTGATCAGTACCCGTGCCGGTTGCCAAGTGCTTGCCGTAACGGCTCGGCACGGCCAACTGCGAGAGCGCCGAAGATTTCCCTTCCGTTAACAGCATACTTGCCTTGCTGAGCGCACCTGGGCTTAAAGGCTGATTAATTAATACAATGATATTAATCGTGCCTTGGTAGTCGACTTTTCTATTGCCCTGCTCCGTTTGATACCATTGCGTCTCTTCTCCTGCGCGCATGGCATTGCCTGAGACACCCGCGGTCACAAAGGCATCGACCGTTAGGTCTTTAAAGCGACGCTGTTTGTGCGCCAAATTCGTGATGTGTGCAGCCGTCCCCATCAACGCCATTTGCTCCGGTGGCATATCGAGCCGCTTTGCGATCTGCGTGTGGTAGCTCCCCAATGCCGAGTTTAGAATCAAATCGACTTTTTCTTGGTGAAAATTCGGCTCCATGCTTTGGTGATTGACCAGGTACTGAACATCGGTACTCATGCCCCCGTTGATCTTGGACGTGGAGAGCACGAGATGAGGCTGCGTAAGCTTGACAACAAAGAACCGCTTTTCACGCAGTGCTTGGAAAGCGCTGGACTCGTGAACGACCGTGGCGTTGGCAAAGGCCTTCATGCAGCTGAGCTGCAAAAAAAGCACGGACAACACGAGAAACGTCGCTTTTTTGTGAATGTCAGTCATTGTGTTCACTGTCTCTGCGTCTCACCAACATGCGTTTGACGGCCTTTGTGTCAAATCACAGACACGATACTGACGCATGCGCTCTGCCAGTGTTTGCCCGCATTCATACCCTTGACGACCTGATTTGCCAAGTCTGCTCCCATCTCACCGGCATGAGATGGTTTGGCAAACATCATCTCTGTAAGATTGACCTAAGCGAGAAGGAGAAGCAATGTCGATCCGACAACAGTCCATGACAGCATCAGGAAACGCATGTTGAATACCGCCGAATCCATCCGTGCTCGCATCATCTACACACTCACGTTAGTGCTGTTGGAGTGCGGCGCGGTCCAGGCAGATCCGCCCGGTTCGTCCCTGCATGTCCAGGGCGTCACCTACGCCATGGCCCAGCAGGTGCGTTGGCTGAGTGAAGAACACTTCCTCGTGGGGCGGTGGGATGGCAGCATCAGCCTCTTTGCCGCGCCTCCCAACGCGGATCCGCCAGCAACACTCGTGAACGCCATGGTGATCCCGGGCGGCCACGGTGTGCAGATGCTCGTGGCGCACCACCCCCGGACCTTTGTGAGTTCAGCTGACGAAGGCTCGCTGCTGGTGTGGCAGGCAAACGCAAAAGGCGACACCTTCAAGCCCGACCCCGTTCCCTACCCTACAGAGATCGGGGTCGCCGTGAGCGGTCTCTTTGTGCAGCACGAGGAGCAGGAATACCTGCTCACGGGCCATGAACACGGACGCCTGCTCATCTGGTCGGTGGGGCCGGACACCCATCTCGACCTGCACAAAGTTGTCGATCTGCGCAGTGAAGTCGCCATCGACTACCAGCATGCCGACACACCCTTGCGCCACATCCGCGGCCTCGCAATGTGGCGGGACGGCATCGTCATCACAGGCGGAGAGGATGGCGCCCTGCACCAAGTGCAATTGCCCGGCGGGGAGATCCTGTCGAACCGGCTGTTCAACGCGCATGCGCGTCTGGGCGTCAACGATCTCGTGGTGCACGGCAACCGCCTGCTGGTGGTGAACTGCGCGACTGGCCCACAGGATCGGAACCTCTGGCTCTACGACCTGCACGTAAACCGCATCGCCGACAGCGACGCCGCCAACCTCCTGACCGATCCGAACCGCGCTCGCATCTTCGCCTTTGACATCGCGACCTGGGAGCAAGACGGGCGCGCGATGGCCGGCGTCACCACCAAAGAGGGCCTGCTGTGGCGAGTTGCCTTTGACGGTGGCGAGCTCGCCCCTATGGAACATGTCGCCCTCGGGCGTTTCACCTACGGCGCCGCCATCGACGTCGAGCCCGCAACCCAGCGCTTAGCCGCTGCGGGGATCGGCGTTCGGGTTGTCGACGTGGTGGGTCAGGCGCGGTAAATGGATTCATGATTGTAAACGAGTCTTTTTTGTCTTTTATATTCCAAGGCTTACCCCGTAAAAATGCTCAAAAAGTGCAGATTTGAACACTGCCGCACAGCATCACCTGAATACCTTTCTACGCAACAATACAAACATTGACAGTCTTTGTTATTCTGCCTAGCATCGTGTGAAACCATCTAACCTCGGAGGCCAACATGCACATATCACTGACTCCCGAACTGGAATCTCGTGTTAAAGCCAAAGTGGAAACCGGCCTATACAACAATGCCAGCGAAGTCATCCGTGAAGCGCTCCGTTTTATGGAAACCCATGAAGACTGGATTCACGAGATCAAACTGGCTCGACTTCGCGAGCAACTGAAAGTCGGAACAGACCAACTAGACCGTGGAGAAGGTATCGCAATCGAATCAACATCGGCACTCGACACCTTGTTTGACGATATCCAGAGCTGAGCTTTATGGCTCGCTATCAGCTCGTCATTGCTCCAGCCGCGAAAAATGACCTCAAAGACATTTACCACTATGGCCTTCGACAATGGGGAAAGTCGCGGGCCGAAAGATACCTGGTCGCGATAAAGAAGCAATTCTGGTTGCTGACTCAGCAGCCACTTATGGGCACCGAACGCCCCGAGCTGCCGCTAGACACCAGGAGTCTCTCTATCGGAAGCCATACTCTGTTTTACCGTGTGACCACCAACAAGGTTGACATCATCCGTATTCTGCATGGCCGTCAGGATCCACAACGCCATCTGACATAACTAATGCTCACTGCTTATCGATGCCTCCCGTGCCAGGTGGAGCCAGTCCGGAGCGAGGATAAGCTACTGGTTTTGTGAGCTTGCAGTGTCTTGGTGCCTGCAGGTG
>DOIU01000228.1 GCA_003511825.1 Gammaproteobacteria bacterium
CGTGACGACAGCCTCTAAATCTTCCAGGGCTCTTGGTGGTAAGCGCTGTCCCAGAACATCCACTCCAAGCGGGATGCCTGAATAAACGCGCGGTTCATGGCGTCGAGGGTGTCGGCGGAGGCTCGAGCGGCGTGTGCGTCGGTAATCGCCACGGCGCGCGCGACCGAGTTGGCGAAGGCCTCGCCGCCATAGGTGTTTATCCAGTCCTGATAGGGGTTGTCGGTATCCGCGTCTTGGGTGCTGAGGATGTGATCCCCCACCTCTTTGTAAATGGTAAAGCACGGCAGCACGGCGGCCATGCCGACGGCGAGGGACTCGGTGTGCACCACGCGGCTCAGGTAGCTGGTGTAGAGTTCGCAGGTGGGGGAGGGCTCCGGCATCGTCCCCGTGGGTGACATAAAGCTCTCGTGCAGGGCTGTTTCCACCGCCAATATCCCCGTGGCTGACTCAAAATAAAACTGCGCATCATCCGCTGCCGGGCAACGACTGCCCAAGGTCGCCAGCACGCGCTTGTATTGCTCCAGATAGAGTGCGTCTTGCGTGATGTAAAAATGAAAGATCTCTCGCGGCAAGCTGCCGTCAATCAATTGCTGGATAAAGGGCTGAGCGGTGATCGCGTCAAAGATAGGGGCGATATCCTGACGAATCTGTGTGAACCAGTGCTGCATACGGGCTTCCTGTGTGAGAGGGGTGGACGGTTGTTGACCGAGGAATCTTCAACCAGTTCGGCGAAATCACACTGCGGTTAACGCAGGTGGTCATCGTCACTGCTGTGACGCCATGGGCAGCATTGTACACGGCAGTTCGGCCTCTGAAAAAGCCATCAGAGAAAGACAACAAGTCGACTATGGCGTCTGGGAGGCAATGTTCGCTCGGCCCAAGCTTGCCAGCTGCCGCGCTGGCTCAGCTAAACGCGATCAACACCGCGCCGCATCGGTGAGAAACCCATGGGCGGAGGCGAGTGCGTCGTTCGCCTGTAACAGCGATTGCAGAGCCCCAGCGGATTGCCAGGGTGTGGGGTAATCACTGATGTGTTGATAGATCTGCTGGGCAATTGATTCGCTCAGCACTTGCATGTGTGCGATGTGGATGTGCAGCGTGCTGCACCGGCCGGAGGCTGGGTTGAAGTGCCAATCATAGCGGCCGTAGCCCAGTTTGGTGTTCCCGCTGTCTCGTTCCGTCATCACCACCAGCCAGTTTAGCTGACAGTCAGTCATGGTCTGTGACGTTGGCTTGGTGAGGCAGTAGGTATAGATGTTTTCGAAGCGTGCGGCAAAGTCTCTGACCAAGGTCTGCGTGATCGCCTGACGGCCATTGACCTGTGCGGGAAATGCGATCTCGCTCGATTCCACCTGCATCGTCAATACGGCATCGTCCTCAAACGCCTGCGTCATTAAGTGTGGGCGATTCTGATCTTTTGCGTCGATATAGCGGGCGATCGTGATGTCGGCGCTGGTCGGTGGCTGTGGCATGGCTGATCTTCCGGTTGATCAGCACAGCTTCGCACAGTGGTTGAGCACGCGGCCAACGGAATTTTTCTATCACTGCTGATAGAACACGCCCTCTTTAAGATCTGCGCACACGGCGATGCGCTTCTGGATAGTGCTTATGCGTTGGCGTTTGCCGAGCGGCGTTTGCTCAAGGATAGAGTGATTGCCAAGCCTGGTTCGTTGTCAGCCAATGACAGTTTGGCGCCATGGATGGAGGCGACCGCTTTGACCAGGCTCAGGCCGAGGCCGTTGCCGGGGGAGTTGCGTTCGTTCTCAAGGCGCACAAAGCGTTGCAGCACGCGTTCGCGATCGGCTTTGTCGATGCCGGGTCCGTTGTCTGACACGGTAATGCTGAACGCATCGTCGTCGCCCTCTACCCACACTTCAATGCGGCCGTCTTCGGGGGAGTACTTCATGGCGTTGTCGATCAGGTTGGTGACGGCTTGCGCGATGAGGTGGCGGTTACAAAAGAAGCGCGGGTTGCAGCGGATGTGTGTTTCAAACGCTTGGCCTTGCTCTTCGGCGACGGGCATGTACAGCTCGGCTAATTCTTCCACCAGGTCGCCGATGGAGGTGATCGCCCATTGTGCGTGGTCAATGCCGGCTTCCAGGCGGGCGATGCTGAGCATGGCGTTAAAGGTGTTGATCAAGGAGTCGGCGTCTTGCATCGCTTCGCCGAGCGCTTGCTGATACTCCTCGGTGTTGCGGTCTTCGAGCAGGGTCACTTCCAGGCGGTTGCGCAGGCGGGTGAGTGGGCTGCGCAAATCGTGCGCGACGTTGTTGGTGACTTGCTGCATCGATTCCATCAGGTCTTCGATGCGGTTGAGCATGGCATTGATGCGGATGGCGATTTCATCAAACTCGTCGCGCCGATCCGTGACCGGAATGCGTTGGCCAAGGTCGCCGCTGATGATTTCTCTGGCGGTGCGGTTGACCGAATCAATCCGTCGCAAGACGCTGGAGCCAATCCAGCCGCCGCCAATGATGGCGAAGATCAGCGAGATCAGCGTGGCGCCGACCACCAGGCCAAAGGTGTGGTCGAGCAGGGCTTTCTCGTCGCTGATTTCGTGGCCAATGGTCAGCTTGAGGCCGTTGGACATCCGCGTGACCGCGACGCGCACGGGGTTAAAGGCGCGCGATGAGCCGGGTGGCAGATCGACCACATCGCCCATGTTCTTGGTGCTGTGGGTGCGGACCGATTTGAGGCGCAGGGGCTTGTCGGCATTGGCGTCTTCGTCGCCGTCTTCATTGGTGCCGCTTTCGAGGTAGTAAAAGCGGCCGTAGGTGTCAATCTGGTTACGTCGTTGAATGGCGTCGAGCAGCTCGGCCAGCGCGCCGGACTTATACAGATTGATCAGGTAATCCGTCTCCAGTCGCAGGCGGGCATCCACTTGTGACTCGATTTCGTCGCGGGTCGACCAATAAATAAAGCCCAAGGTGGCGGCCGAGAGCAGGCTGAATAAGACCGCGTAGATAATCGCGAGCCGAAAGGCAGAGGTGCGCAGCAAGCGGCCGCGATGTACGCGCAGCCTGCGAGCGTCAGATTGGGTGCCTGGGATGTGCAGGCTGAAGTTCTCAAGCATGCGGGTGCCCGCCAGGCGATAGCGTGACGGGCGATGGGGGGTTAATTGCCTTCTTGCAGCTTATACCCGGCGCCGCGCACGGTGACCAGCAGTTCGCTGTCAAAATCTTTGTCGATTTTGCTGCGCAGGCGGCTGATCTGGACGTCAATAACATTGGTCTGTGGATCAAAGTGATAATCCCAGACATTCTCCAGCAACATGCTGCGCGTGACAACCTGGCCGGTGTGACGCATGAGGTATTCCAGCAAACGGAATTCGCGCGGCTGCAGGTTGATATTGCGCCCGGCCCGCGTGACTTTGTGTTTGAGTAAATCCAGGGTGAGGTCGCCAACCTGAAGCACCGTGCCCGAGTGCTGGCTCTGCGAACGGCGCACCAGCGCTTGCAGGCGTGCGGTGAGTTCGCTCAGCGAGTAGGGCTTGGTCATGTAGTCGTCGCCGCCTGCCTTCAGGCCCATGACGCGCTCGTCGACATCGTCGAGGGCACTGAGGATGAGCACGGGCGTGTTATTGCCGTTGCGGCGCAAATCTTCAATCAGCGTCAGGCCGTCTTTTTTCGGCAGCATGCGATCGACAATCATGATGTCATAGGCGTTATCCGTCGCCAGGCGCAGGCCGGTTTCGCCGTCGGCCGCGTGGTCTACGGAGTGGCCGCTCTCACCCAGTCCCTTGACCAGATAAGTGGCGGCTTCGGTATCATCTTCGACTAGTAAAATTCTCATAACGCCCCCAATAATAATCTTGGGACAATCAACACGTAATGACGGATCTGTAATGCAACAATCGCATTTTGTGTTGTGTCATTAGCCACGAATAGAACACTTTTTTGACACGGAGAACCTGATGATTCTAACAGCTGTAAAATCCCGCCGCCGATTACTGTTTAGTGGCTCGCCTGGCATTGCCGGTGGCGCACCTAGTTTACCTGCAAAATCATGGTTTTGGGCAGGATTTCTGGCGTTTTCCATGCTGTTGACTTCGGTAGCGCAGGCGGATTCATTGCCGGATTTTCAGTCGCTGGTGGAAAAGAACGGTAAAACCGTCGTTAAAATCACCGTCACCACGGAATCGCAGGGTATGCAACTTGGTAATGCGATTCCCGATTTTAATTCCGATCAAATTCCCGATTTTTTACGAAAGTTTTTTGAGCAGATGCCCAATATGCCGCAGCCAGAGCCGCGTCGTGGGCAGGGATTTGGTTCCGGATTCATCATCTCGGCGGACGGTTATATCGTGACCAATGCGCATGTGGTAGAAAACGCCACGGACATTCGCGTCGCCATGCAGGATCGCTCCACTTACAAAGCGGAATTGATCGGCTCGGACAAACGCTCGGATGTTGCGCTGCTGAAAATTGAAGCGAAAGATCTGCCGGTCGCGGAGCTTGGCAGCTCGGACGAGGTCCGCGTTGGGCAGTGGGTATTGGCCATCGGCTCGCCGTTTGGCTTTGAATATACTGCAACCCAGGGGATCGTCTCTGCGGTGGCGCGCAGCCTGCCGGACGACACCTATGTGCCGTTTATCCAAACCGATGTGGCGGTCAACCCCGGCAACTCGGGTGGCCCTTTGTTTGACACCGAAGGCCGCGTGATTGGTGTGAA
>DOIU01000139.1:0-319 GCA_003511825.1 Gammaproteobacteria bacterium
TTGAGCCACAGCCCCGGTTTGAGCTCGATCGACAGCGCAAGCTCCTGCAATTCCGGTGGCATAGGGGGGTGCTGCGCAAGGCCTCGCGGTGCGGCGGGGGTCTCCTGCGCTCGCTGTCGTCGTGATTGGGGTGAGGAGGCCCCCCCAGGGGGCGCGGGCGAAAAGGATGTCGGGCAACCATGACCTGGCTCGCGGTGATGCCAGCTTCTGACAGGCGCTCACGCAACTCGCGTTCGCGCGCGGTGTTTCGCGAGGTTTCCGGTAGGCGCGTGACGCGTCCGTGCCGGTCGATTGAAATCTTTGCCTGTCCGGGTGCGCC
>DOIU01000139.1:653-959 GCA_003511825.1 Gammaproteobacteria bacterium
GGCCTGACAAGGTAAGGCAAGCGTGTGGGCGGGGGCTCGGGCAGTTGGGCCGCAGCATCGACGATATCATCGATCATGCCGCGCACTTCGACGCGCACATAAGCCAGTCGGCGTTCGCTGATTAAGGCGATCAAGTTGGCTAGCTGGGCGACCAGCACCACCAGCAGGGTGATTGCTACCAGTTGCCCGGTCAGCGTGCGTGGCAGCGGCAATCTCATTGCGCCTTCACGTCGCTGACGAGTTTATAGCCACCACCCCAGACGGTTTTGATCAGTCGGGGTGCAGAGGCTGTCGTCACAAGTTTGC
>DOIU01000139.1:1283-6350 GCA_003511825.1 Gammaproteobacteria bacterium
GAGGCTGTCGTCACAAGTTTGCTTGTCACTGTTGTGTCTAAAAAAGCGCCAATCCAGGCGCGAGGAGCGTCGTTTGGTTGTTCCAAATGAGCGAGGAGCAACACCAAGTGGCGCTTTTTTAGGCGCAACCCGAAGGGCCGCGATTATTTTTCCTCCCAGCCGCGTTAGCCATCGCTCATGTAGAATAACTACACTTCGCTCCTGCTGCCTTGCCGGGAGAAAAAATACTCGGCGGCAGTGGCAAGCAAACTTGTGACGACAGCCTCCAGGGTCGTCCTCGATTTTGCGCCGCAGGCGGCTGATGGTGTTGTCGATGCTGCGCTCGAATGGCAAGCTGTCGCGGCCGCGTGTCAGGTTCATCAAGTCTTGGCGCGACAGCGTGGCGCCGGCGTGATCGAGGAACACCCGCAGCAGCTGTGCCTCGCCGTGTGACAGTGGCACGATCAGGCTGTCCTGCTGGCGACACAGCTCGGATTGATCCACGTCGAAGCGCCAGCCGGCAAAATGGTAGTGGCGGGGCGACGGCCGTTCCGTGGGTTCAGTCTGGGTTCGGCGCAACACGGCCTTAATGCGTGCCACCAATTCGCGCGGATTAAAGGGCTTGCAAATGTAGTCATCAGCCCCGACTTCCAGGCCGACAATACGGTCAATATCGTCCGCCAAGGCCGTGAGCAGCACGACGGGGACGTGACTGGTTTCGTGCAGGTGGCGGCAGAGGCTCAGGCCATCTTCGCCGGGCATCATGATATCCAGGAGCACCAGATCAATCTGCGTTGACGCGAGTAGCGCGCGGGCTTGCTCACTATTGGCCGCCGTCTCGGTGGCAAAGCCGATGTTCCCAAGATGGGTGCTGAGGGAGTCGCGAATGTCATTCTCATCATCGACGATCAGAATTCGGGCCGATTGTGTCTGCTGCATGGTGACTTCGTTGTCTGCGTGGTTGTCGCTGGGAGCGGTATTGGTATGACCATGATGGCGCGTTTCTGCCCACTATGCCGGTACGCGCGCGCATGACCGAGCCACAAGTTGTCGCAAATTGTCGCAAGCCGCAGACAAACGCACAAACTCTGAGTGTAGGCGCCGGCCGCGTTGCTGACGTTTTCATCCGCAAATGCAGCAACGGGTGGTTGGAGTACGAGGCTGCAACGGTATACAGGAGCCGATCAATGATCAAACAGACTCTCACGAGCGCGATAGTGATTGCACTCAGCCTCTCTGCGGGTTGCAGCAGTGACGACGATAATGACATCACCACAGACCCGACGGAGACCGGAGCTGACGTCAACGGGGGGGACACTGGTGCCGACAACGGCACCGATAGCGACACAAGCACTGCCAGTGGCGTGGATGCGGGCTACGCGCGCGTGGTCGTCGCGGGTGACACCGTGACACTCAATGCGACGGTGGCCGAGGGCACCTTGCAATGGTCGCAGATCGCGGGGCCCGCAGTCACACTCAGTGACAGCAGCACAGAAGACCCTCGCTTTACCGCACCGACGGTGTCGCAGCGCGAGACCTTGCTGTTTGAGCTGCAGGTGGATTCGGGCAGTGAGACGCTGACGGACCAGGTGTCGGTGGAGGTTTGGGTCGCCAGTGATACCGGTGATGCCACCGCATTGGGGTATTTTTCGGGGCGCTCAGGCTGGGGTTGCGACCAAGACCCGATCGCCACACCGAGTGTGATCGTCACCGACCTCGGCAGTGTGATGCAATATGAATCCAACGGCGTGCCGTCGCACGCGACGGGGACCTTCCCCAACAATGGCAACCCGAATGCCATCACGGTGCAGTCCATTGTCCACGAGATTCCCACCAATCCCGAAAAGCTCACCACAACGACCAATATGCGCGACAACGGCATCACGTTGGATGGCATCAAGCTCGCGCGCGACACTGCCGAGAGCTACCAAAATGCCAATCAGTGGCACTATGAGGCGATCACGCCTGGCATCGCGGCCGGCAACTACGAGTGGTCTTGGCTCGGCACGGACTGCAATAACGCACACGTGCAACCCGGTGGCGAGTACCACTATCATGGCTTGATGGAAGCGGCGCTCAACCAAACGGGCGAGCAGGACGGTACCGCCAGTGACATGGTGCTCGGCGGTTACGCAGCGGACGGCTTCCCGTTCTATCTGCGCTACGGCTATGTGGATGCCAATGATCCGAGCAGTGCTTGATGGTGGTGGAGGGCAGCTGGGAGCTGAAGTCCGGCACGCGCGACAGCGGTCCGGGTGGCGTCTACGACGGCACCTTTATCGAAGACTGGGAGTTTGTTGAAGGGGCCGGTGACCTGGACATCTGCAACGGTCGCTTTGGTGTCACGCCCGAGTACCCCGACGGCATCTACCATTACTACATCACCGATGACTACCCCTATATCGCACGCTGTGTCCATGGCCAGCCCGACAGCTCATTTCCTTCACGGAGGTAATGCCGATGAAAACCAAACTCATCTGGGGATTGATCGGGGGTGCAGGGTTGCTGATCTCATCGCTGGCATCGGCGCATAAAGGGCATGATGAAGCGCTGCGCATTGCGCTGGAGGGTGAGGAGGTCATGCTGCAGTATTCCTTGGACACGCACCAACTCGTGGCGTTTGACAGCAACGCTGATGGCCGGCTCTCCGTGCGGGAGTATCGCCGTCAGGCCCCCGCAATCGGCGATTGGATTGACACTCATCTGGCGTTGATCGACCACCGCGGCGGGATGATCCCCGCGTATTTTTCAGACAACCCAGTGACGCATTTTCACGACCTGTCCGATGACGACACCGTATCAAAAATCCGTGTCATACGACGTTATAAAGTGCCGTCTGATGCCTCGGCCCTTCGGCTTAAATTCGTACTGCACGACGCCGATGAACAACACCTGGTGCCTTATGCGATTGTCTCAGGAGAGAAGGTCAGGCATGGCACCTTGACACATCAAGCCGCCCAGTTGCTCCAGGTTCGTTAGCCAAGCCAAGATGAAGTCGTTCTAGCCGCGACGACGATCGGCATGCATCGCCGTCCGCCCAAGCTTGGCAAAACAGGGGCGGATCGGCTGTATGCTGCGGTTCACTGCATTTCAGCGGTGAATGGATGCACTAGGGTGTCGAGGTGATCGCGGAGACAAACTCTTGCGCGAACGCCTCGAAGGTGCGCGGGGAGCTTCCCAGGACCTGTTGAATATCATCGGTCACCGTGTCGTAGCCACCTTGTGCGAACCAATCCAGGATTTCCGCGAGTGACGCGGCGAGCCAGTCGTTGAGACCCGCCTCCTTCAAGGCGGCTTCTGCGGCGTCTTTTGAGACGGCGACATAGTCAACAGGTTTACCCCAGGCGTGGCTGATGATCGCGGCTTGTTCGGCGAAGGTCAGTGCCTTGGGACCTGACAAGCGGTAGGTTTTGTGGTCGTGTCCGTCTTGCGTCAGTGCGGCAACGGCGACGGCAGCAACATCGCGAATGTCGACGACACTTTGCGCGGTGTTGCGCATGGGCAAATAGAATGTTCCGTGATCCTGGAGGGTCGGCACGCTGCTGTACAAATTCTGAAAAAAGGAGTTGGGCTGCAACAGCGTGTAATCCACGCCCGAGGCTTTCAGCAGTGCATCCGTCTGTGCGTGCGTTCTGATGATCACTGAACCTGCCTCGGGATGCGCGCCGAATCCCGAGAGTTTCACGATGTGCTTCACGTGTTGCTGTTGCGCGGCTGCAATCACGTTTTCCATCCACAGCAGGTTGTCGGGATGTGGTGGCATGGCCACGTAAAGTCTGTCCTGCTCGCGAAAGGCATGTTGTAAGGATGCGATGTCGGTGAAGTCCCCGGGTATCGATTCCTTGTCTGATATGCCAAGATCTGCCGCCTTGCGGGTATCACGAAGTAATACTTTGAACGGCGTTTCAGTGGCCTTGAGTTGACGGACGACTTCAGAACCCGTGTTTCCGCTAGCGCCTAGTACCAAAATACTCATAAAGCGTCTCCCAATGGGGTTATCTACTGTGCGCTCAGTGTACGACTGTCCCGTATCGGTGATTAGATAGGTATAATGGGAATAATAATCCCGAATATGGGATAATGCTTTGAGTGTGGAGGCGGGTAATGGTGGATCCGAAAGCATTGATGTGCTTTGCACACATCGTTAACTGTGGCAGCTTCGCCGAGGCATCGCGTCGGCTTAATATGTCGACAACCACCTTGAGTCGCAAGATCCAGGCATTGGAGCAGGCGATTTCAGGCAAGCTCTTGCAGCGCAGTACCCGGTCAATGTCGCTGACTGAATTGGGTGCCCAATTGCTGCCTTCGGCGCAGTTACTGCTGGAGACCATGACGCAGGTGGAGCACATCTCAGAGCGCGCGAGCCGAGAACCCAAAGGCCGGTTAACCATCACGTGTTCAAGAGCCTTTGCTCGGCATGTCGTCAGTGCGTGGGTGGCGGAGTTTCGACAGCAATTCCCGCTTGTCGAGGTGTCACTGGAGATCTCAAACCACTACACGGATCTGATCGCTTCGGGCAGTGACTTTGCTTTTCGCGTGGGCCCCTTGACCGATTCCAACCTCATCGCGCGTAAAGTGGCAGAGTCAACGTACCGCTTGGTCGCCACACCACAGTTTTTAGCGCAACATCCCATTGCCCATCCGCAAGAACTGCAACACCTTCCCTGTCTACAGGCGCAGATCGATGGACGGTCCTATGCCTGGGAGCTGTATCGCGGGAATGAAGCATTCAGTCTTAACCCCTATGGCACGGTTCGAACTGACGATTTGAGCGTGATCGCGATTATGACGGCGCATCACCAAGGTATTGCCTTTTTGCCGGAAATGGTTGTCAAGGATCAACTCCAACACGGCGTGCTCGTAGAGGTGCTGCCAGCATGGCAAGCGCAGAAAAGGGATATTTATTTGGTGTATCCGGACCGACAATATCTGCCCAATAAGAGTCGGGTCTTTATTGAGTTTATGCGCCGCCGGGTGGCGAATTGAGTGGATACCTTGGCTTTAGCGGATTGCGCAAGGCGGCCCGTGAACGTCGATGGCGGTGACGTGCTGAACTCAAAACCCTGCCACGAATTTACCAGGCCTATG
>DOIU01000299.1 GCA_003511825.1 Gammaproteobacteria bacterium
CTGCTCGCTCTGATGTTTATGGCCACCGTCGTGGTGGCGTGCCTGTACAAACGCGACTGGGGCGGCGAAACCGTGACCTATGCGTGGTCTGAGCGCATCGCCAGTCTCATACACCTGGTTCCCCCGATTCTGATTTTTCTGGTGGTTGTTGGCTCCATTTACGCCGGCTGGGCAACGCCCACCGAGGCGGCTTCCCTGGGCGTGATCGCGGCCTTGGTATTGGCGGCCTATCATCGCAGCTTGAGTTTTCGGATGCTGCAGGAGGTTTTTCGCGGCACCATGCGCACCACGGCCATCATCATGTTGATTATCATCTCCGCCGTGTTCCTGAATTTTGTCCTGTCCGCCATCGGGCTGACGACGCAGCTCGCTGACTTCATTGTTTCCTTGGGGCTGTCCCCTTTGGGCACCTTGCTGCTGATTGTTGCCTTTTACCTGTTGCTGGGGTGCTTTATGGAAACATTCTCCATGCTGATCACCACGGCGACCATCGTGACGCCCATCGTTGTCAGCATGGGTTATGATCCGGTTTGGTTTGGGATTTTGCTGATGGTGTTGCTGGAGACGGCCTTGATCACACCGCCCATCGGCATCAATCTTTTTGTGGTCCAATCCATTCGTTCCCGCGGTAGGCTCAAAGACGTCATGATCGGCGCACTGCCCTTCGTACTGACCATGTTTACCATGGTGGCTTTGCTAATCGCCTACCCGCAACTGGCGCTGTGGTTGCCTCAGCAGTTCTATTGACCAACAATAACCCCATCATTGCTCGACAGAGATCGCGATCACACGAATGCCGACCACCATGCGTATACTGCCTCTAGGCGATACCGCCTTTACTGCCGAATTCCCCGATTTGCGGGGCGCCGAGAGTGCCCGACGCGTGCGACAGCTGCGTGAACGCATTGAACAAGCACGGGATGCCGGCCAATTGCAGGGCATTATTGACCTGATCTCCGCCGTGCGCTCGCTGACCGTGTGCATCGACCCTGACACGGCCGACTATGCGCACATACAGGCAAGCATTGAACAGTTGGCGCAAACCTCCGGCACCGCTTTGGCGGCGTCGGGCCAAACGTGGACACTGCCTGTGTGCTACACCGAAGCGTTCGGTGCCGATCTGCCGCAGGTGGCGCAAGCGGCCAATCTCAGCGTCGATGCGCTGATTGCGCTGCACAGCGGACAGGTCTACGACGTGCTCTTGATTGGTTTTTTACCGGGCTTTCCGTTTATGGCCCAAGTGCCCGAGCCACTGCGGCTGCCGCGACGCGAAACACCTCGCCTGCAGGTACCCGCCGGGTCTGTCGCGATCGCGAACGAACAAACCGCGATCTATCCCTGGCAGAGCCCCGGTGGCTGGCATCTGATTGGTCGCTGCCCGGTGCCCCTGTTTGACGCGCACCGGGAACGCCCGAGTTTGTTGGCGCCCGGCGACCAGGTCCGCTTCAGAGCGATTGACGACACAGAGTTTGCGCAGCTGGAACGCGCGCTGGCCAAGGCAGACGTGCCACTCAGTGCGTTCCAGACGGACGTGCCTTGAGATGACCACCACACTCAAAATTATCGCACCAGGCATGTTGTGCTCGCTGCAAGACCAAGGTCGCGCGGGCTATGGCCAGTTTGGTGTGCCTCGCAGCGGCGCGACCGACCCGGTCGCTTTGCGGCTGGGCAATGCCTTGGTGGGGAATGCACCGTTTGAGGCAGGCATTGAGTTTAGAATGGTCGGCCCGACCCTGCAGGCGCAAGGTGGTGCTGTGCGCGTTGGGCTCGCCTGCCAAGCACGGGCCGAGCACAGCTGTGCCCAAACCCAGGCTGTGACGCCCGTCAGTGCATGGCAAAGCATCACGCTGCAGCCCGGAGATACGCTCAAGGTGTCGTCCGTTAGCCGGGGCGCGACTGGGTACCTCACCCTTGCCGGCGGCATCGCCTGCGAACCCGTACTGGGCGGCATATCGACCTATGCCCGCGCCAACCTCGGCGGCCTGCACGGGCAGTGGCTGAAAGCCAACGATGTCATCCCGCTGCGGTCCGATGCGCCCGCACACGGCTGCGAAAAAATCATCGCTGCGCCACCCGACGCCAGCGTCACACAACTGTCCGTCATACTCGGCCCACAGGCGGATTTTTTCTCGACGTCAGCGCGTGAAAAGTTTCTGGCCAGCACCTTTATCGCCAGCACACAAACGGATCGCATGGGCATACGCCTGCAAGGCGACCCCATACACGCCTTACCCGACAAGGGGAATGACTTGATCTCGGAAGGCTTGGTGCCGGGTGCGATTCAGATTCCGGGTGATGGCCAGCCCATCGTTCTGGGGGTTGACTGCCAGACCGTCGGCGGCTATCCCAAAATCGCGACCGTGATCAGCGCTGATCTCCACAAGCTGGGGCAAATACAACCCGGCGACACGCTGCGCTTTAAGGCCGTTACCCTGGCCGAGGCGCAGCAGCAACGCCAAGCCCTGGAACGTCGTATCGCCGAGGCCCTCAGCACCTTGTATGACCATTACGGTGCCGGCGCCATGAACCTCAAAGCGCTGTACGAATCCAATCTGATAGACGGCGTGGTGAACGCCACCTCTGACCCCACGCCGAATGAGACCGAATCATGCAAAAAACCATCAACCTAAACGCCGATATGGGTGAAAGCTACGGCGCATATACCTTGGGCAAGGATGCGACCATGCTGGATATTGTGACCTCGGCCAATATCGCGTGCGGCTACCATGCCGGCGACCCGTCAGTGATGCTGGAGACGGTGCGACTGGCAACAGCCAAGGGCGTGAGCATAGGTGCTCACCCCGCCTACCCCGACTTACAAGGCTTTGGGCGTCGCCCCCTACAAATGGCGCACGACGACATCACCGCGATGGTGATGTATCAAATCGGTGCCCTCATGGGTATAGCCGCGAGCTTGAACGTGGCGGTGAGCCACGTGAAGCCGCACGGCGCGCTCAACAATATGGCCTGCAAAGACGCAGGTATCGCACAGGCGATCGCGCGTGCCGTCCACGCAATTTCACCCCGCTTAATCTTGCTCGCGCCCACAGGGTCACAGCTGTATCACGCAGGCATTACCAAGAACCTCCACACCGCCGGCGAAATCTTCGCCGACCGCGCCTACGACGACGAGGGCAACCTTGTGCCGCGTTCACAACCCGGCGCCGTGATCCACGACCCGGCACAATGCGCCGCCCACGTACTCGCCTTGCTCGATCAGGGACTGCCCGGTCAAGACGCGGGCGCTAAGGCGACGTCATCCATTCACAGCGTGTGTGTGCACGGCGATACCGAAGACGCCGTGCGGATATCGCAGCGCGTGCGGGACGTGTTGGTCGCTCACGGGTATGCCATACAGCCGTTGCCACAGGTGCTGTCACTCTGAACAGAACGCTCAGGTCGTTGCAGTTGTCGCTGTCGCCGGCTTTCGCTGCGGCCCGAATCCTCGAAACACAACCGCCAACAGCGCCGGCATGAACGTCAAGGTCACGATCATTGAGAACAGCAAGCCAAACAATACAATCGCGCCGAGCCCGCAGTAAAGCTCAGTCCCCGCGCCGGGGTTAAACACCAGTGGCGACAAGCCCGCCACCGTGGTGATGGTTGACATCAGGATCGGGCGCAAGCGAATGCGCACGGCTTCGGTAATCGCATCGGTCACGTTCATGCCGTGATTTTTGAGGTGTGTTGCGGTCAGTTCAACAATCAAGATCGGGTTGTTGACCACGGTACCGATCAGCACCAAAAAGCCAAGCATGGTGATCATGTCAAACGGCTGGGTAAAGGCGTACAAGCCGATTTTGTCGAGGTTGGCGCCGATCAGGTTCAATACCGACAAACCCACGATGCCGCCGCTGATGCCCACCGGCAAGCTGGCCATGATCAGCAGCGGGTAGCCCCAATGAGAAAACACCGCGGCCATGAGCAAATAGGCAATCACGACAGCGACCAGGAAATTGCTCGCCAATGCGTCGCGGGTTGCGGTGAGTTGATCACTGGCGCCGCTGATGTCGAGGCGGATATCCGGGGGCAATTCACCGGAAGCTTTCATACCGACAACGATCTCCTCCATCACCCGTTCAACGCCGGTCTCCAGTGGCACATTGGCCGGCGGAATGACACTGAGCGTGATGGTGCGATCGCCATCCACGCGTCGAATGGTCTCGGTGTTGACGGTTTCTTCCAGACGCGCGAGTGCACTGAGAGGCACCACGCCCCCGTTGGGGGAATACAACAGCAGAGACTCGATGTCTTGCGGTTGTTCGATATTGCCCGCAGTGGAATACAAGAATATATCGATTTCGTCGTCGTCGAGGAAAAACTCGTCAACATAAGCGCCGTCAGAATAGGCCCAGAGCATATAGCCCAGATCTTGGGTTTCGATGCCGAGTTCCGCCGCGCGCTCCCAATCGGGTCGCACCTCCAACAGCGGTTGCCCCAGTGTCAGATTAGACGGGTTTGAGCGTACCCGCGGGTTCTCAAACACCTGGCGGGATTTCAAGAAGACTTTAAGACCCGCATCAAACAGCGCCTTTAGATCAGGGCCGCTGATATCAATATTGATACTGCGCGTACCACCGAAATTGCCCGAGAAAATCGAGCCTTTTGATGAAAATGTCCGCAAGCCTGGCAGCGCCTCTGCCCGCTCGCTGGCCACGGCGAGAAAGTCATCCGTTTGATAGCGATCTGCAACCCCGCGCACCGCGAAAACCCGACTGGCACTGACAAACCCCACAGAAAAATCTATCGCCGGTATCGGTTGGTCGTCTGACAGCGGTTTGGGCGTTGCGCCCACCAAGGGGCTAAAGTCACGCTCTACCGCTTGGTAGTTTTCTTTCATGATGTTGATGTTGTACCCCGGCGGTGCAAACATCATGGTAAAGACTTTGGCCTCCTCGCCCTCTGGCAAGTACTCCGTTTTGGGGGTGAGGAAATACAGAATACTCGCAGTGGCCAGCAGCACGGCGACAATCACGCTCAAGGATCGCGCGAAACCCGCCACCAGCCAATG
>DOIU01000317.1 GCA_003511825.1 Gammaproteobacteria bacterium
TCGAAGCGAATCTGGCAAAGTAACTCGTAGCTGATCGTACCCGCGCAGCTGGCCACTTCGTCAACACTGAGACCCGGCCCCCACAAGGTCACCGCATCGCCAATGCGTGGCTCAACCGCAAGCTGAGAGACGTCAATCACCAGAGAATCCATCGACACACGCCCCAGGATACGACACCGTTGGTCGCCCACCATGACCGGGGTTTCGGCGGCGATGTGGCGAGGGTAACCATCGCCATAACCGATCGCCACCACGCCAATACGTTGCGCCTGCGTGCAACGCCAGGTATTGCCATAACCGACCGTGTCACCGGCCTTCAGGTCTCGCACTGCAATCAGTGGCGCGGTGACATGCATCACGGGTTTTAGCGCGAGTGGGTGTGAGCTTGCGAGCGGATTACTGCCATACAGCATGATGCCGGGACGCACCCAGCCCACGCGTGCCTCAGGCCAACCGATAACGGCGGCGGAATTGGCCAAGCTGCGCGTCTTGGCAGGTGTCGGCACGGTCTGATTAAAACGCGCGATCTGTTGTGAGGTGTGTGTGTTATCCGGTTCATCGGCACAGGAGAAGTGCGTCATACAGCCAATCACGTTCACCGTTGTCAGGGCGTTGAGTCGCTGCTGTACGCGCGGCAGATCCTCAGGGAAAAAGCCAAGCCGCCCCATGCCGGTGTCCAGCTTTATCCAAACCGACAGGTCTCGCGTGAGCGTTGTTGCGTGCTGTTCCAGTAAATCCAGTTGGTGCCAGGCATGTATACCCACCTGGCAGTCATACTGTGCACAGATAGTGATGTCGGTTGCAGTGCGTGGTCCCTGTATCACCAGGATAGGCATTTGAATGCCAGCGGTGCGCAAGGCGATCGCTTCACCCGGCACCACCACGCCCAGTCCATCACTCGTGCTCAGTGCCTTGGCGCAAGCAACAGCGCCATGCCCATAGGCATCCGCTTTAATAATGGCAAAGATCTGGCAATCGGGGGCCATTGCCCGGACTTGCGCGAGATTGTGACGCAAGGCACTGCGGTCTACCGTAATCGTCACCGAGCGCATGAGGTCGATGCCTGGACGCTAAAACGCATCGCCGCCGGCATACACTTCGGGCGAAAAGTTCTCAAACCGCGTGAATTGCCCAAGAAACGTCAAACGCACCATGCCCGTGGGGCCGTTACGTTGTTTGCGGATGAGCACTTCCGCTGAGCCTTTCTCCTGGCTTTCGGGATTGTAGACTTCATCGCGGTAAATAAAGATGATCACGTCAGCGTCTTGCTCAATCGCGCCCGATTCCCGCAAGTCAGACATGACCGGCCGTTTGTCGGGGCGTTGCTCGAGACTGCGGTTGAGTTGCGATAATGCAACTACCGGCACATTGAGCTCTTTTGCCAGGGCCTTGAGCGAGCGAGAGATCTCTGAAATCTCGGCCGTCCGGTTCTCAGATCGGCCACTGACCTGCATCAATTGCAGATAGTCGATCACGACTAGCCGCAAATCGCCCTCTTCACGGGCTAAGCGCCGGCAGCGTGCGCGCACTTCGGTGGGCGACAAACCCGGCGTATCGTCAATAAAGATATTGCGCTTTTGGTCCAGCAATGAAATGGCCGAGGTGATGCGAGGCCAATCTGCGTCACCGATTTCACCCGAGCGAATCTTTGATAACTCAACACGCCCAAGCGAGGCTAGCATCCGCATGGCGAGCTGCTCTGCAGGCATCTCCATACTGAAAATCGCCACCGGCCCATCACCAGTGAGCGCAACGTTTTCGCCCATGTTCATGGAGAATGTTGTCTTCCCCATTGACGGCCGGCCCGCTACGATAATCAGATCCGACGGTTGTAAACCCGAGGTCATTTCGTCGAGATCATCAAACCCGGAAGACACGCCGGTAATACCGCCCTCGCTCTTGTAGAGTTGGTCAATCTTATCGATCGTCGTGGCCAGAATCGGGCGAATATTTTTAAAGCCGGAGGTGTTGCGGTTGTTTTGTTCCGCGATACTGAAGACGCGCGATTCAGCCATGTCGAGCAGGTCTTTGGTCCCCCGCCCTTCCGGGTGGTACGCGGCATCGGCGATTTCGTGGCTGATGCCGATCAGTTGCCGCAAGACTGAACGTTCGCGGACAATTTGCGCATACGCGAGGATATTCGCGGCACTGGGCGTTTCTTGTTCAAGCGCTGCGAGATAATGCAAGCCGCCAGCTTCTTCCAGCAGTCCGTTTTGTTCCAGCCAATCGTTCAGGGTGACCAGGTCTGGCCGTCGATCGTGCTCAAGTAAGTCGCTGATACCGCGAAAAATGGCGCGATGGCTCGCCACGTAGAAATCCACCTCGCCAATGGTGCCGGCAATTTTATCCCACGCTGTTTCACTGCGGCCGCTGCGTTCGGTGAGCATCAATCCGCCAAGCACGGCCTGCTCAGCTTCAATGGAGTGTGGTGGTGTTCGCGCAGCTTTGAGCTGAGCGTCGAGCTGGGGGTCTTGAACGTATTCCGTCATCTGATCTCAAGCGTAGGCGTGTGGCTAAGGTGGCGACCTGAATGCATGTGCAATCAGCCACCCGTGAGGTGTCAATGTAACAAAAAAAAGGGGGCATTTGCCCCCTCTTTCTAAAGACATGTCCGACGTGTCGGTCGAGTCTTAGCTTTCTTCTTCAGCCTCAACATCAATGGTGATGGCAACATCCACGTCTGTGTGCAAATGGACGTTGACTTCAAACTCACCGATCATACGCAGTGGCCCGTCCGGCAGGCGGATTTCCTTGCGCTCAACCTGTGTGCCCGTTTGCGTGGTAATCGCTTCGGCAATTTGATCAGTCCCAATAGAGCCAAACAGCTTGCCTTCAGAACCGGCGCGAGACGCGACGACAATTTTCTTGTCTTCCAATGCCGTGGCGCGGCCTTTGGCGGCAGCCAGTGCCTGCGCCTGGGCTTTTTCCAGTTCGGCGCGACGCGCTTCAATTTCAGCAATATTCGCTTCAGTTGCCTGCTTGGCTTTGCCTTGCGGCACCAGGCAGTTGCGTGCGTAACCGGCTTTGACGTCCACGAGATCGCCAAGGTTGCCGAGATTTTCTACTTTTTCCAGTAATATGACTTGCATGTTTAAAACCCTGTTTGAATCGGATTCACATCATGAACCCGGTTTACTCACCCGCTCGTTTTCTGATATTCAGCCAGTTGTCGGCCATACCCAATGCGCCGAGAAGAATCATGGTATGTGGCAGCAGGAACAATAGTAGTCCATACAAACCAATCAACCAGCCGCTGCTCAATTGCCGTCGCGCAACGACCCCATGAAATACCGCCAGGCCCTGAAAGAAAAACAAGGCCACCACAATGGGTGCGGCATTCATAAAAATAGGTAAGCCCGTGCCAACAGCGGCGAGCGCCATTAACAACCCCAATATCGCAGGCGACTTTCCCAATCGCAGGTCGTGAAACTCCTCGCGAAACCCGCCGGGGTTATACAGGCCTGCCTGCCAAGCGCGCGCGATGATCAAGCTGACCAGCGCACCGAGCATCATCACGGTGATAAAGGCGCCTGTCATCATCAACGACGACTGCCGCGCGAACGTCTCCAATGCCGCTTGTTCCATCGGGAACTGACTGCTGAACTGATCGACCGGGAACTGCGTCAGAATCTGCTGCTCCCAAAATGCGGCCGGGTCGTCCATAAACACGAAAAACCCACCGACGACGGCCAGCCCTGCGGTACTTGCGGCCAGCAGCGTTTTGCCAAGATCGACCGTTTCGCGCAGTACCAGACTGAGAACGATAACCGGTAACCAGAATGCGGCGACTAATTTGACCCCAGCGGGGAAATTGCCCGTCTGCCACGCCGTGAACATGCCGATCGCAATCGCCGATGCGGCAAATACGATCAAACCATCGTTGATGCCCTTACGCAAAAACACCAGGGCAACGACGGCGGCACTGAGCCAAGCCAGCGGCGGTAAAAACACCGCCAGAGCCAGGAGCAAAGATGCTGGCAGCGCCGCGTACAGCGGCCCGCGCATTGCAAATGAAGCCAGACCCAGCATGGTCGTGTGACGATCGGCTAACGTCGCCGAAAAATCAGTGCTGGTCGCTGTAAGGCAGCAGCGCCAGGTAGCGCGCGCGCTTGATGGCGGTTGCGAGCTGACGCTGGTAGCGTGCTTTTGTGCCGGTGATGCGGCTGGGTACGATTTTGCCAGTTTCGGTGACAAAGCCTTTCAGCAGCTCAAGATCTTTGTAATCAATCTCGGTGATGCCTTCAGCAGTGAAGCGGCAATATTTACGGCGTCGAAAATAACGTGACATGTTCCTTACTCCGATGCGGCTTCAGCAGCCGGTGACTCAGGGGCAGCTGCTTCTGCAGCAGGTGCGCTCTTCGCCGGTGCTGCCTCGTTGACAGTGCTCTCACTGGACCCG
>DOIU01000031.1 GCA_003511825.1 Gammaproteobacteria bacterium
GACCAAGACGGTTTCCGAGGGCGAGCCCGCACGCCCACCATAGCCGGGATACGCTGCAAGCACCACGCGAAAGCCAAGGGGTGCTAAGGCATCGAGGTAATAGCGCCGGTGGTGAGCCGCACCCGCATTGCCATGAAACACAACAACGGTTGCGATGGGCTCAGCCCCTGGGTGAAGCGGCACAAAGCCTCGGAACTGCTGTTGCGAAGGCCAATGCCGCAACCCTTGGACGCTTGCCTGCTCCTCGGACAACGACGACCGATCGGGCAGATACAACAGCTTCCGCTGCATCAAAAAGGTCAACAGCGTGATCGCAAGATAAACGACCACGCAGACGATCAAGATACGCCACATCGCTTCAGCTCCCAGAAACTTCGATCACGATTGGCAGAGCGCCAACCGTGCCGACCGTCAATGCTCACGGGTGAGCGTGAGGTTCCAAGGAGGATCATATATCAATCATGGCCCCTGATCGAATAACCGCGCGCTACATTGGGCTCATCCATACGGGGCTGCCTTGAGTCGCCAGTGACGGCGATTGATCGCCAATCAAGGTGCCAGATGACGGGTCGTAGGTATAGATACCGGCACCGCTATTGGTTAAGCGGCCGAACAGTACCTTGCCATCATGGATAATGGTGTCTGCAGACCAAGCCGCACTCGCCGGGATATCCAGTTGCTCAGCCGTTTGATCGCGAAGGTTGAGTCTGTATGCCATATAGGAACGATCATTGACGAAGTCAGGCGGATCACTGGCAAGACCGGGCACGAAGAGGTTTCCGTACACAATGCCATCGCCGGCATAGGCCGCACGATAAAAATAAGACGCAGTGCCGCCGGGCAACTCTGGGAAGCTGCGTTCAGTCACCGAGAAGCAGTAATCCGGGTCAAACTCCTCAGTGCCAGCCTTGATGCGCAGAAAGCCAGCACTCAAACCTTCATAATACCCGTGAGAAGCGATGTTATTCACATAGATATCACCCACCTCATCAATGATCATACCCTGGTTCGGTTCCAGGAGACCGCTGAAGCAGGCACGATCGTCTTGGATGTGCTTTTCAACCACGTCACTCTCAATATTGATGATCAGGACGGATGCACCTGCCTGACACCTAAACGTCGTCAAGGTATCAATTTGCGCCATGGCCATAAAGAGCTTGCCGTCGCGAATCACACCGCTGGTGGCGTTGGGGTTGTTGTCGCCATCACCCAATGCATAGGCAGACAGATCAATGGCGCCCGTTGGTGTCATGGTCACTGGATCAAAAATGATCAACTCGGGTGTATCGAGGGTATTGACGTAGGCTTTTGTGTCACTGACAAAGATGATAGAGCTGGGTTGCACACCCTCACCCTTCGAGAACTCACCTTCTTTGGTGAACAGCGTGCCATCAAAGGAATATTTAGTGACTTTATCATTGTCTCTCAGGCCCGTGGTGTAGATGTAGTCACCCTGGGTCATCAGGCCAGAGGATGGACTCACCTCGACACCGTTGCCACTATCCACGTCCGTGTCTTGATCAACATCTGCGGTCACCATAAAGCCGGTAACATCATCGATCCGCGTGATCATGACGAGATCAGGGCTACGGGTGCTGCCACTGCCGTTAGCGTCACCGTTGGTATCAGGGTCATTGCTGTCTGAATCGCTACTACAACCGTTGCCAAAGAGCGCAAGCGCCGCCGCAAGCACGAGCCAGCTAAGTTCAGTTTTTTTCATGGCTATATCTGTATCTCTGTAAGTTCATTGGGGGTGGACAAAAGCTCTGGGGAAGCCATGCGGTGAAACCACGTGTCACGCAGATCGAGGGGGATAGCTTCTGGCCATGAGCGGGACGTTGAAACATCCGTCTTGGGAAAGGCGCCGCATGTTTCTGTGGCACGCAGTCTGTCACAGAGTTGGCTTTCGCCTCCAGGCTTGAGGCTTTTGCGAAATGTGATTTGGCGTTTGCGAAATAAAATCAGCCCGACGACTCTGGAGCAGTTGCTACCGTCGCGTCATTTGGCGACTTTCTTGGGGCTGTGAAATCTCGCGGACTCGTCGCTGGGGGCATAGCCGAAGTGGCGTCGATAGGCGGTGGCAAAGGCACCTGGGTTGTTGAAGCCGACACGATAGCCCACTTGAGAAACCGGCAGCTCATTCGCTTGCAGTAATGCTTGGGCGATTTCCAGTCGACGGCGGCCGACATATTTAAAGATGGTCATACCAAAGACTTGGCTGAATTGCTTCGACATCGTGGTGACATTGACCGCCAACTGACGACTCAGCGCATTCAGAGAAGGGGGATTGACGATGTGATCGTCAAGAATTTTTCGAAGCTCTTGAGTGCGATCGTAGTCTTGTCGGCTCAGTCCCGAGGTCAAGCGGCGCCCCTTCCCTCCTTTGACCACATGGCCAAGCTCAGCCATGAACGACAGCGCACAGCCTTCGAGAAACATATTGCCCAAGCCCCCCTCATAGGGATGATCCAGCATCTGGTTGACCAGGCTCAACAAGCGCCCGGATGGCGGCAACTGCAGTATTTTGGTCTCGCTACGCAACGCGTTTGCGAGTCGCTCAAACGCCTCTTCCTGATATTGGTGGGCAAAACGTTCCAAACAGTCGGGGCTGATATGGCATCCTGCGCCGGTTCGAGTGATTCCCGCACTGTGGGTCCCTCTGCATATGTGGCTTTCGGAAAGCGTGAGCAATATGGGGCAGTAGGTCTTGATATCCGCTGCGCCGATGCCATCGATGCTAATGTGAGAAGGGGTTGGACTGGTGAGCACACTCCAAAATAATCCAGGTGCTTCTTCAACGCGATAGTGGGTTTCCTCAAGGTGCTCCAGTGATAGCCCAGAGACTTGAAAGCCTGGCAGGATCTCATTGACAGTCACGCGGCCTTTGACGTTGTCGTCTAACATCAATGGCGATTTATCCGCCTCAGGCG
>DOIU01000342.1 GCA_003511825.1 Gammaproteobacteria bacterium
CTCCCTTTGCGCAACTGTTGCGGGACATTGGCGCCGATGCGGAGTTCTCATGCGCGCCATGATCCTCGCCGCTGGGCGCGGAGAACGGATGCGCCCATTGACAGACACGTGCCCCAAGCCATTACTGCGCGTGGGCCCTCACCGGCTGATCGAATACCATGTGCTCGCGCTGGCGCGCGCGGGCATCGGTGACATTGTGATCAATACCGGCTGGCTTGCCGCCGAGATCCACCAAGCACTCGGCGATGGCCACCGCTACGGCATCAAGATTTCTTATTCCGATGAAGGTTACCCAGCACTTGAAACCGCCGGAGGCATCGCCAATGCGCTATCGCTGCTAGGCTCGGAGCCCTTCATCGTCGTCAATGGCGATATTTATACGGATTTTGACTTCGCCACTTTGCGTCTAGACAAGGACGACTTGGGCCACTTGGTCTTGGCCCCGAACCCTGCGCACAATCCACGCGGCGACTTCTCTCTGTGTGAAGGACGCGTTGTTTCTCGAGACGACCATAGCCTGACCTTCAGCGGCATCGCCCTCTATCGCCCGCAGCTGTTCGACGGGGTGGGTGCCGGGGTGCAACCCTTAAAACCCATTTTTGACCAGACAATTGCCTGCCAAGCCCTGAGCGGCCAAGTTTACGACGGCATCTGGCAGGACATCGGCACACCCGAACGTCTGGCTGCGCTCGCGGCAGAGATGGCGCGCCCATAAAAAAACCCGGCCGGAGCCGGGTTCAAAAAGGGTCTTCTCAACGCGTCACATTAGTAAGAACGTGTCACGCGCTCAAAGCTTGCCTGCGGTCGCTCCGCATTCTCGAAGATAATCTCGACGCGGCGGTTTTGCTGCCGACCTGCGGCATTGGCATTCGAGGCAACCGGAATACTCTCACCCAAGCCACGACTCATCACACGGTAGGACTCAACACCTCGCATAACCAACGCCATCTTCACCGCATCCGCGCGACGCGCAGAGAGGTTTTGGTTGTAGTGCTCGTCACCGGTGCTGTCCGTATGCCCCTCAATCACCACCTGCTTGTTGGGATACTCGCTCATAAAATCAGCCACTTTGGCGATCTTTTGTGACGCACCGGGCTTGAGGCTCGCTTTGTTCAAATCAAACAAGACATCACCCAGCGTCAGCACAATGCCGCGCTCCGTCTGCGTTGCCTGGAGTTCAGCAAGTTGCTGTTGCAAGGCTTCGGCTTCGCGCTTGGCCGCTTCGGCCTGCTGACGTGAGCGTTCAATCTCACCCGCTCGCACATCTAACTGCACGCGCTTGCGCTCAAGCTTCATGTCTTCCAGTTGTTCCTGGTTGTCCAGGGTTTTGGCACGATGCTCAGCAATACCGATTTGCTGATCAGCAATATACGCGTAGTGCTCGATCAGGCTTTTTTCATCGCCATCTTTCCAGTGCTTGTCCGCTTTCTTGAGGCTTTTGTCGGCATCATCAAGCTCAAGCGCGGCGTGCTTGGCGATCATGGGGTCAGCATTCGCACGCGCATAAGAGGCTTTCGCGTCTTCAAATTGTGCGATGCGATCTGGCGAAGATGCACAGCCGCTGGCCATGGCAACAGCCGCGAGCAGCACAGATCCGGTCACTTTATTATTCATTGTCATGTCTTGTACCTCTCAATTAGCTGCCTTGGGCGCGATCAATTTCTTGGCGCATCAGCGCAATGCTGTCGCGCAACTCACGTACCGCGACATCGGATTTGCCCGAATAGCTTTTTGCTTCGGCCAACTCAGCATCGACCAGAGCTTGTTCCGCGTACAGTTTGGCTTCTTCAAACTCTTTTTCTTCCATCGCTTTGCGCGCTTGAGACAGTTTTTCGTTAGCGCGGCGCAACTCTAAGGGCGCATATTCGCGCGCACCGGCAACCTCTGCGTCTTTGACGGCTGACTCAGACAGTGCCACCTCTGTCGTTGGGGCTGGCATGCTGGAGCACGCCGCCAGGCCTGTGGCAATCAGGCCAATCGCACATGTTTTTATCAGGGATTTGTTCATAGGGACTCCACCTCATGCTCAACTCGTTAGCGCGACACGTATGTCATCGCACTTCACACGCACCAGAACGTGTCTTGAAAAAAGTTATCGGCAGCAAATTGCGCACTGGAGGGGGAATTTGGAAATCTGTTACATCAGTAAGGTGGGCATACGGCCGCTATGCGCCGTGCCGACAGCGGCACTTTACGGATGACACGTCAGAAAAAAGCCGCTATTCAGCGAGTTACCACGAGCATTCGGTGTCAGGCGCGCGCTTTAGCCGCGCACGCAATCGATGACGGATAATGGCATTGCCATCATGACAGGCGCCTAAAGTGTGCGCCAGCTCACATGCGCTTGAGGGTGCGTATCCCTAATAAGCCAAGCCCGGATTTTAATGTGCGTGCCGTCAGCCACGCCAGCGCCAGCCGGCTGTTCTTCTGCGCATCTTGCTCAGCGGTTAGGATGGGGCAAGCTTCATAGAAGCTGGAAAACAAGCCTGCGAGCTCAAACAAATAGCTGCAGAGGATATTCGGCAACCCCTTCTCGGCAACGCTGTGCAAGATTTCAGGAAACTGCAGCAGCTTGGCCGCAAGCTCCTGCTCTTTGTCATCGTCAAGCACGATGGGGCCACACAGCTGCGCGGGATCAACCCCACTGCGGCTGAACAAGCTGATCACACGCGTGTAGGCATACAGCATATAAGGCGCGGTGTTGCCCTCAAAGCTCAGCATGGCATCAAAATTAAACACATAGTCGCTGATGCGGTTTTTGCTGAGGTCAGCGTATTTTACCGCCCCCATACCAACCGCATGCGCAATATCGCGCAGTTCGGCGTCGTCAAGGTCTGGGTTTTTCTCCGCAACGACGG
>DOIU01000044.1 GCA_003511825.1 Gammaproteobacteria bacterium
ATCTTGAGCGCCATGTCTAATGCTGTCTGTGGTGTCATTTGCGTTGTTGAGGATGGCACTCTAAAAGGAGTCATCACCGACGGTGATGTGAGACGACAGTTATCTGAGGAAGATCTTGGCAATGTCGTGGGTTTTACGGCAGCAGATATCATGTCCACAAACCCGAGAGTGGTTGATTACAACACGCGTTGCAGAGATGCTGATCAAATCATGATTGACTGTGGTGTAAATAGTTTAGTGTTTAAAGATTCCTCTGGTCACTTTGAAATATACAATAATTTAAACAGGTAGATTGATGAAAATTGTTGCATTCTTGCCCGCCAAGGGCTCTAGTAGCAGAGTTGAATCAAAGAACGTCAAGCTTCTTGATGGCAAGCCTCTGTTTTTGCATACGCTCGAAAAGCTGTGCTCGGCGTCTTTTATCGATGAGGTGTATCTGGATACCGAGTCAGATGAAGTCATCGATTTAGCGAGCGAGGTGCCCTGTAAAGTTCTCAAAAGAGATCCCTCACTGGCCTCCAATGCCACTGATGGACACACCTTGTTTATGAATGAGGTGAATCAAGTCGAGGCCGATATTTATATTCAGGTGCTGTGTACCAGCCCCTTTATTTCTCTTGAAACCATTAAGGATGGCGTTGATGCTATTCAGCAGAGTAGCGAGTATGATTCTGCCGTCCTGCTGCGTAAAGACAAGCAGTATCTCTGGAACAGCGAAGGCCCTGCATACAATATTGAGCGGATCCCAAACAGTGTGGATTTACCTGATGCTGTTGTTGAGACCATGGGTTTGTATATCGTTAAGAGCGATACTGCAAGGACGTACAACCGCCGCGTTGGTGCAAATCCTTACCAATTATTTGCAAGCCCACTCGAAGCGATCGACGTCAACTGGCCCGATGAGTTTTATCTGGCGGACTTAATTGCTGCGGGCCTGCGAGAGAAAGATCGCAAGTTACTCGATAATATCAAGAACCAAATAACCAGCTCGATGCTGTCTGACATCCTCGATGATCTGGGGTATCCTAACCAGGTCGTGAAGGGGCTGTCTCAGAATATCGACGGATCAAAGATCTTCGGACGCGCAAAGACGCTGAAACTGCGCGAGCTCGAGGAAGGGGAAGATTACAGAGGCATCTATAACGCGTTGCATTCCTACTCGACGATTGTTCCCAATGATGTCATTGTGGTCGAAAATGAAGTGCCAGAGTACGCGTATTTCGGCGAGCTGAACGCAAACCTTGCTATCCGTTCTGGCGCCTCTGGGGTCATTGTCGATGGCAAGACGAGGGACACCAGTGAAGTGAAGAAGACGGGGTTATCGGTGTTTTCTCGGGGGTCCAGTTGTCAGGATGTCAGGAAACGCGCCACAACGGCGTCAATCAATAAGAAGGTGTGTTTAGACGGTGTTGACGTCTCTCCCGGCCAACTCATTTTTGCTGACTCTGAGGGCGTCATCGCGATTCCTAAACGGGTTGAAACCGATGTCGTTAAGGAAATTTATGCAAGAACCTCCAATGAGAAACGGATTTTGGTGGATATTTCCATGGGCGTTGATGTTGACAGCCTCACTAAAGATTATGGATTTTTCTAAGGGGTAAGAAATGTTTGTTATTGCAGGTCCGTGTGTCATCGAATCCGAAGAAATGGTCATTGAGATTGCTTCGGAGCTCAAAGGCATCACTCAAAAATTGGGTTTGGATTTTATCTTTAAGGCCAGCTTCGACAAGGCTAATCGAACGTCCACGAAGAGTTATCGAGGGCCAGGGCTTGAAGCTGGGCTAAAAATCTTCGAGCGCGTTAAACAGGATATTGGTGTCAAGGTACTCACGGATGTGCATGAAGACACACCGATCGAAGAGGTTGCTTCGGTGGTTGACGTGTTGCAGACGCCCGCGTTTCTCGTCAGGCAAACGAACTTTATTCAGAGAGTTGCCAAATGTGGTAAGCCTGTCAACATCAAAAAGGGTCAGTTTCAGGCGCCATGGGATTTACGGAATGTGGTTGATAAGTGCCACGAGGTCGGTAACCAGGACATTTGGCTGTGTGACCGAGGCACCTGCTTTGGCTATAACACGCTGATCTCGGATATGCGCGGGCTTGCGCACATGCGTAAGACCGGTTGTAAAGTCGTCTTCGATGCGACCCATTCGGTTCAGCAGCCCGGTGGTCAAGGTGCTTCCAGTGGTGGTCAGCGCGAAATGGTACCCGTCTTGGCAAGAGCCGCCACTGCAGTTGGCGTAGACGGCGTTTTTATCGAGACGCATCCCGATCCGGCAAGCGCCTTGTCTGATGGCCCCAATATGCTGCCACTGGCTAAAATTGAGTCCTTGCTGTCGGTGCTCAGTGATATCGATAAGTTAGTGAAGTCTCAGAACTACTTAGAGGACGAACTCTAAACTGAGTGTTTTTTGGGGTGATTCCTCGCCTCTACAAAAACACGTCCCTCATTGAACAGCCGGGCAAGCTAGCCCGGCTGTTTTAGTTTGGACGTCAGCTATTGTCTGGCTGATGAATACTTCAACCCCGCCCAAAAACAAGCCAGTGTCATGTGCGTGAACGTTTGCTGATCTCCTGCCAACGGTTCAGTAAGCGAATGTCTTGTTCTTCGACCTTTTCGAGCAATTGGTGAAGGCGGGCATAGACCACAGACAAATCTTGATAATTCTGTTTTTTTAGCGCGATAAAACGGCCTTTGGTTTCCAGCATCTTTCTCAGCGCATAATCGTCGGGGCGCGCCGTACTGTCGGGGCCAGGCGTGGGATACTGGGCGCTGAAGTGCTTGAACTGCACCGCTGTTTCAGACAGGTCCAGCAAGCTGCCATAATCGTACAGTGGAGCGCCTTGCTCCAGTTTGACGGCGTCAATAGCGGCGCGTGTCTTGGGGATCAGGCTCTCGGCGTCGTAGAAATCGCCACGTTGCAGCAGCAGCGCCAGGCGGCGCTCAAACACCAGAAACAGGAGTTGCTGTTTGAGCTGCGACAGGCCGGTGTGATGCTTGGCTTGTTGGAGGGCGACATCGACCCGCGCTGCAATGGTATCGACAGCGGCGATTTCAGACTCGAGCGCTTGCCGAGGTTCGGTACTGGAGGCCCCTTCGACCTGTTCCAAAAAGCGTCGCGTTTCTTTCTTGTACGTGCTGTAGAGTGCTTCTGACTGTTTATCTTCAGACACGCTTTGCCAGTAGAAATACCCGCCAACAAGACCTATCAACACCACAAGCATGGCGACTGTTTTTCCCATGCCGCCTCGGCGTTTTTCAGGCGCTGCGGACGGTGCCGCTCTGGGCGGTTCAGCGCCATTGGCTGACGGCGGCGGTGGCAGGTCTTCCAGCTCCGGTTCGGGCTGATCATCTGGGCTGGCAAGAGACTCAATCACCCCGACATGTTGGGCGTACATGGTGCCCGAGTCGCCCACATAGTCCTTGTCCGCTGGAGGCGGGGGTTCAGGCGCCATGCCTGGGCCTGTATTCTCAATCTCAAACCGAAACGGCACTTGGCCAATGACGACAATGTCTCCCTGGCCCATGGCGGCGCGGGTGATCCGTTGCTCGTTGATGTAGATACCGTTAGCGCTGTTGAGATCTTCCAGAATCCACTTGCCATTCTCAAAGCTCACGCGTGCGTGGTTTCGAGACATTTTGTTGTATTTAATGCTAATGCTGTTGTCGTCACTGCGGCCAATCGTTTCGTCCTGAACACCGACGCGAATATCCAAAGACTTGAGACTCTCGTCGAGCAAGGTATCCAGGCATACCAAGCGGGCAGCCGGTGACGCCGAACCCGTGTAGATGACGGTTTTTTCGTCCGCACTGTTGTCGTTGCTCAAATTCCGTGCTCCGGCAGGAGTTGCTGGGTAAATACTGAAAATGGTTTCACTAATCCACTCTATCGTCAATAGTCGCATGGTCTAAGCGCGCTGCAAGCAGAGGAGGGCGGGCGATGCAGTCAGCGACTTTCATGCTTAAGTGTAGTTGCGGGTGTCTGGGTAACTCTGTTACAAATTACCGCTCGCTGTCGGTTATTCACACAGGTGATCTGTCGGCCAAGCGGATGGCGTTACTGCAGGACAATCAATGAAGTTGCACACTTACTGTATTTCGGACGTTGGGCGAAAACGCTCGGTGAATGAGGATTTTGGCCTCGCGGATGACAACCTTGGCCTGTTGCTGGTGGCTGATGGTATGGGTGGTCACGGCTCAGGCGATGTTGCGAGCCGTTTAGCGACCGAATCATTCAAGCGCCACCTCAATGGCTTTCTCTCCGGCGAGATTGAGCCGGAATTGCCGGGAGCCGCCGCTACGCCGCTTGAGGACGATGCTGACAACACCGTCCAGGCGCTACCCAATCCGGTTGTTGAGATTGTCGCTGCGGCGGTCAGGGACGCGAACAGCGCAGTCTACACCGAGAACAAAGCCCGCGGGTTTGCCGATGGCTCAGGGATGGGGACGACCCTGGCAGGGGTCTGGAAGCTCGGTTCCCTCAATGAAATCGTGTTGTTCCAAGTCGGTGATAGTCGCGTGTATTTGTATCGCGACCAGCGCCTGCTGCAACTCACTCGCGATCACACTGCCTATCAGGAGTGGGAGCGTAACGGGCGCAATGGGCCGGCGCCGCCGTCGAATTTGATTTTGCGGGCGATCGGTTTGTTCCAGGACGTCAAACCTGATGTCCGCATCCAGAGCGTGCACCCTGGCGATATCCTGGTGATCTGCTCCGATGGCTTGACCGGCATGGTTGACGACAACGACATTGAAGACATCGTCGCGCGCAAATCTGCGGAGTTGGGTGTGATGGGCGCTATGCTGGTAAAAGAAGCCAACGATCGTGGTGGTGAGGACAATATCACCGTCGTGACAGGGCGTTTCGACTAAAACAGCGTGTGAGAGAGAACCGAGCGTTTTGCCTCGGGTGAGGAACAGTCTGTGCCGCAGAATGGGCGGTGGTGGGGCAGGGCTTTATTGCGTTAAGTGTGTTTGTGTGGGTGTCCCTGCAGACACTAACAGCTCTTGGCTGTTGAGCACGTCTGTGCCTGCTGGCGTGGCCAACTGTGCATGAGGTTCGCGATCCTCAGTGTCCCTTGCCAAGTGCATGTCTGTATTGATCAGGGTGCTGCTGCTGATGTAGAGCAGCGCGGTGCCGACGCATAATTCCAAGACAATCAACCACGTTGGCACATGGAGTAATTGTGGGCGTTCTGGCGTGTTTTGCATTGGGCTTTTCCCTCATGCGTTGCCGAAAATAGCGAGTCTTTATGAGTTATAGACGAGTATTCTCGAAAATGCCTAACAATTTAGAACCACCTTACAAGATCAGTATGTCTACTCTGTGACAGGGAAAATCCTGTCTGTAAAACGTGTTGTGAGAGCACCCAGATCGGGTGCTCTCACGGCCTCAGTGGTAGGCCTTATGTACGGCTGGTGAACTCGGGGTAGGCTTCGACACCACACTCCGCGAGATCCACACCTTCGTACTCTTCTTCGGCGCTGACGCGAATGCCCATCACCATCTTAATGATGAACCAGATCGCCAGGCTTGCAACAAAGGTCCAGACAAAGATCACGGCGATACCCATTAGCTGAGCACCCAGTGTCGCATCTGGATTGGTGAGCGTGACTGCGAGCAGTCCCCAGATACCGACCACACCGTGGACAGAGATCGCACCGACAGGGTCATCGATTTTGAGTTTGTCCAGAGAGATGATAGAGAACACCACCAGTACACCACCGACGGCACCGATCAGCGTCGCGGCGATTGGCGCCGGTGTCAGCGGTTCGGCTGTGATCGCCACCAAGCCCGCCAGTGCGCCGTTCAGTGCCATGGTGATGTCAGTTTTGCCAAACAGTAAGCGTGACGTGATCAGTGCTGCCACGACACCGCCGGCCGCGGCCATATTGGTGTTCACAAAGACCAGGGCAACGGCGTTAGCTTCACCGACGTCAGAGACCTTCAATTCTGAACCGCCGTTAAAACCGAACCAGCCGAGCCACAGAATGAAGGTGCCCAGCGTGGCCAAAGGCATGTTTGCACCCGGAATCGGCGTGATCTTGCCGTCGGCGCCATACTTACCTTTACGCGGTCCGAGCAGTAACACGCCAGCCAGTGCAGCCGCAGCGCCGCACATGTGAACGACACCAGAGCCCGCGAAATCGAGGAAGCCCGCCGCGTCAAGTGCGCCGCCGCCCCATTTCCAATAGCCTTGCAAGGGGTAGACAAACGCTGTGAATACAACGGCAAACGCCAAGAACGCCCAGAGCTTCATGCGCTCTGCGACGGCGCCCGACACGATCGACATGGACGTTGCGACAAACACGACCTGGAAGAAAAAGTCTGACAGGACGGAGTAGTAAGGCGCGTCGTCGCCACCGGCGAGTACATCGGCCAGTTCGTTATCGGCCGACGTAAGAATACCGCCGAAACCAGGCCACCAGGCGCTGGCTGCTTCCGCTGGGTACATGATGTTGTAGCCCATCAGCATGTACATAATGCACGCGATGGCAAATAGTGAGATGTTTTTTGTCAGTATTTCAGCGGTATTCTTGGCGCGAACCATACCGGCTTCCAGCATCGCAAAACCCGCGGCCATCCACATGACCAGGGCTCCGGATACCAAAAAGTAAAAGGTATCCAGTGCGTAGCTGAGTTGTGTTACCTGTTCCATGAATATCTCCCGTGTGTTTATAAAGCTTCTTTTCCGGATTCACCGGTACGGATTCGGATGGCCATTTGCAGGTCGCTGACAAAAATTTTGCCATCGCCGATTTTGCCACTGTTCGCCGCGCTGGATATGGCTTCCAGCACTTCGTCCAATTGCTCGCTGGCGACAGCAAGCTCAATTTTGGTTTTGGGTAAGAAATCGACGACGTACTCTGCGCCGCGATACAGTTCGGTGTGCCCTTTTTGGCGTCCGAACCCCTTGACTTCGGTGACGGTAATGCCCTTGACTCCGATTTCGGAAAGGGCTTCACGCACCTCATCAAGCTTGAAAGGTTTGATGATGGCTGTGACAAGTTTCATGTTGCTTATCCCCGTTCGCATTCAAATTTGTGGATGTTCGAGGGGAGTATGCGCAGTAACTGTGCCATTCAAAAAATATCATAAAAAACAATTATTTAAGTTGTTTTCAGTGGGCTTTGCACAGGCATTTTGCACCTGTTGGGTGCATTGTTTTGAGGTGTTGCACGATTTGGGTGCAAGGCGTGTTCGCGGGAAAAGCGTTGCGAATTACGCTCAAGGCGATACCATGCTGCACATGTCACATTTTTAGGGATCATTGTCATGATTGACGCGAGACTCTTTGATGATATGGCCGCGCAGTTAGCCAAACTGCTACCTCCGGGCGCCAATGAGTTGAAGAACGACTTTGAGCAAAACGCGAGGGCCTTGATGCAGAGCACCTTGTCGCGCATGGAGTTAGTGACGCGCGAGGAGTTTGATGTGCAGGCAGCGCTGCTTCAAAAAACCCGCAGCCGCTTGCAATTGCTTGAAGAGCGCGTAGCCGCGCTGGAAGCTGCCGGGAAGCAGGCGACCAACCCGATCGACTGAGCTGACGGCTGGCCCACGTCGCCAGCCACGCTTCAGTTCCTATCTCTGTTCGGGCAGGATGCCCGGCACTGACGCCAAGGAGGACAAGGATGTCATTGGCTGTCATTCACACCCGCGCCGTTTGCGGCATTGAGGCCGTACCCGTTTCCGTTGAAGTGCACCTCGGTGGTGGCTTGCCCGCATTGTCGGTCGTCGGCCTGCCCGAAACTGCAGTAAAAGAAAGCAAAGACCGCGTGCGAGCTGCGCTCTTAAATGCAGGGTTTGAGTTTCCGGCCCGCAGGATTACGGTCAATCTCGCGCCGGCAGACTTGCCCAAACATGGTGGCCGCTTCGATCTGCCCATCGCCATCGGTATTCTCGCCGCCTCTGGCCAGTTACCCAGTGATGCCTTGCAGCGTTACGAGTTTGTTGGTGAGCTGGCGCTCAGCGGGGACGTTCGCACGGTCGGCGGTGTCCTGCCGACAGCCATCGCAGCCGCAAAGGCGGGGCACGGTTTGGTGGTGCCAGAGGGCAATGCCGCTGAAGCATCGCTTGCGCAGGGTGATCAGGTCTATCCCGTGTCGCACATCATGCAGGTGTGTCATCATTTCAATGATGTTGAGAAGCTCGCGATGTTGCCGCCCAGCTCGGGCGCGACATCGAGTCTCGCGCCATCGCCTGCGCTCGATATGGCGGATGTGAAAGGCCAGTACGTCGCTAAACGCGCACTCGAGATTGCGGCGGCCGGCAACCATAACCTCCTGATGACTGGCCCGCCAGGCACGGGCAAGTCCATGCTCGCGAGCAGACTCGCCGGTATCCTGCCGCCCATGCGATTGGGCGAGGCGCTTGAGAGCGCGGCGATTCGCTCGGTCAGTGGGCAGTCGGTTGATGCTCGGAGCTTCCTGCAGCGCCCGTTTCGTGCGCCTCATCATACCGCTTCCGGTGTGGCCTTGGTCGGCGGGGGCAGCACACCGCGCCCTGGTGAAATCTCTCTGGCACACAACGGCGTCTTGTTTCTGGATGAGTTACCCGAGTTCAGTCGGCACGTACTTGACGTCTTGCGCGAACCCTTGGAGAACGGGCATATCACGATCTCCCGTGCTACCCGTCAGGCTGACTTCCCGGCCAGATTCTTATTACTCGCGGCACGCAACCCATGCCCTTGCGGCCACTATGGCGACGACGGCCGCGAGTGTCGCTGCTCACCTGGGATGATTAGCCGTTATCAAGCGCGTGTGTCGGGCCCGTTGCTCGACCGCATGGATCTGCACGTGTCCGTCCCTCGCTTGGCTCTGTCCGAAATGCAGGCCTGGAAAGAACAAGGCGAAAGCAGCGCCGTCATCCAACAGCGCGTCGTCGCCGCGCGCCAACGCCAGCTTGACCGCGCCGGAAAAGCCAACGCTCACCTCAACGGCAAAGACCTCGAACAACACTGCCAACTGACGCCCTCAGACTTGCAATACTTCGAAGCCGTGATTGAGCGACTGCAGCTCTCCATGCGCGCCTACGCCCGCACACTCAAAACCGCCCGCACGATTGCGGACCTTGACGAAGCGGGCCAGATCGACCGCAAGCATATGTTGGAGGCCTTGAGTTATCGGGAGAGTGGTGGGGAGTGAGTGCGAAAGGCAGGAATGCGCAATACAGCGACGCGTTGGATGTCAGTTTTGTGATCAGTTTTTTATCTTTTTGTGTGCATAAAAATGTGATTAAGCCGAACAGACCTATGTGCATCTGATGTTTTTGAGTACACACCAATTGACCATTGTTTTCTCTACTGTTGGGTGGAGAAACTACCACGGTAGTAAGTCACTGTGTCTCGTTTTATTCATACACTGACCGTTGTATTCATGACCATAACCTTGGCGGCCTGTTCGGTAGCGCCAAAAATTGCTTTGCAGCCTGAGGCCAAGGCCTCCATCAAGACCATCGCCTTAGTTGACGTCCCCGAACCGGAGACCTACCGGATGGTTCCAGAAACTAATGCTGCTGGCAGCGTGTTGTATATGTTTGGTGCCCTTGGTGGCGCTATATTGGGAGGCATTGAGGCATCACGAGAGAAAAAGGCCTCTCAGAAATTCACGCAAGCGGTGGCTCCACTGGAGCCCGAACTCAGCGGTACTTTACTCAGCGAGCTGGAAGCGGGCCTAAAGAGCAAAGGTTACCAGGTCGTGCGCGTGCCGATGCCCGCTAAGGATGAAGAGTCCGGCGAGTACGATGTTGCCAGCATCGACGGTGTTTTTGATGCTGTACTGGTGGCAACGGTTGAAGGTGGCTATTCCGCAGCCTCTTATGAGCCACAGCCCATGTTGCTCTCAACTGTACAGATGTATGATCGAACGGGCGACAAGATGCTGTTCAGTAATCAGTATGTCTACAGCGACACACAGCATGGTGCCCGATCCGTGCACATAAAGTCCGAGTCTCGCTTTGTGTTGAGTTCGCTGGATGACCTCTATAGCAATGTGGCTGTTGCACGTGATGGGATGCAAGCCGGCGCTAAGGCATTTGCCGAGCATGCTTTAGCTGAACTCTGACCATTATCGATAAACCCTCAAAAGGCACGCTATTCAGCGTGCCTTTTTTTGTGGTCGTCGATGTTGGCTTGGTCCCAATACGGCGGGTCACTATAAACGCCGACAAAGTAATCAATAAAAGCGCGCACTTTGGGTGCCAGCAGTCGAGAGCTTGGGTAGACTGCCCAGATTGCCGGTTCGGGGACGAGCGGGTAGTCGCCCAGAATCTGCACGAGTTCGCCGCGTTGCAGGTGTTGGTAGACGTTCCAGGTTGAGCTGATGGCGATACCCATGCCTTGCGCGCAGGCGTCGCGGACGGCTTCGCCATGGTCGGTACGAAAGGGGCCGTGTGTTTTGATGCTGACTTGGCCGTCGGGTGTCTGAAACACCCAGTCGTCGAGGCCTGCCAGGCAGATGCAGGGATGATTGTGCAGGTCCTCGGGTGTTTGAGGTTTGCCGTGCTTGGCCAAGTATGCCGGCGATGCGCAGACGATGCGTTTGTCAGCGGCGAGTTTGCGCGCGATGAGGGTGGAGTCTCGGAGCGTTGAGTTGCGCACTGCGACATCAAACCCACCTTCCACCAAATCGACGATGGTATCGGTCAGGCGCAAATCTAGCGTCAGGTCTGGATAGGTCGCCAGAAAGTCCTTTAATGCCGGCAGGATGTGCAGTCGCCCGAACGATGCGGAGGCGGTGACGCGCAAGGTGCCCCTCGGCACTGCGTCGCCCACGCCGACGGAGGCACGCGCAGCGTCAACACTGGCGAGCACGTCTTCTGCATGCGGCAAGAACGCGTGCCCATCCTCGGTGAGCGATACCTTGCGCGTGGTCCGATGGACCAACCTGACGCCGAGTCCGCTCTCCAATTTATTGATATAGGTGCTGGCAACGGCAGGCGACAGATCGAGCTCTTGCCCCGCTTGGGTGATGCTCTGTGTCGTCGCCAAGCGTACAAACAATTTGAGATGCACGATATTCATCGATAATTATCAATAAAAAGCATAAAGAGAATGTTTGAAGGTGGTTATTATCATTGTATGCAAGGGTAAATACAATGCTTCTCATCGACCCACTGAGCAACAGAGAGACAGACCCATGAGCTACTATTCTGTACTTGCAGTGACACCCACGAATGAAGATTGGATTCCCGATTACATCGGTCCAGCGAACGCGCTGGTTGCGCAGTATGGCGGCCAGTACCTGGCGCGCACGGCCACGCACGAGCGTGTAGAAGGTGAGGGCGAGGACGTTGCACTGAGGATTGTTATCCAGTGGCCGTCGCGCGAAGCTGCCATCGGTTTTATGAATGATCCGAACTACGCCCCGCATTTGCAGGCGCGAACGGCGGGCTCCATCAGCCACCATGTTTTGATCGAGGGCAAGGATGATCTGGCTTGAGCCAGGCTGTCCTGCACTCCCGATCGATCAGTGAAGGAACTCATTATGCCGACTAAGGATGTGATGCCACCATTCCAGTCCCTCAATCGCGGCTATAACACGGCGTTTCGGCCGGGACGTTTGAGCTTGGGTATTGTCGCGCCGGTGGAAAACTACAACACGCCGGTGCCGAGCATGGATCGGCATCTGGCGCGTGCGCAGGCAGCCGAGGCGCATGGGTTTGCGGCGCTTTGGTTGCGAGATGTCCCGTTTAATGTGCCTTCGTTTGGGGATGCAGGGCAAATCTATGATCCCTTCGTTTACCTCGGTGTGCTTGCAGCGCAGACTGAGCGCATTGCCCTGGGTGTTGCCAGTGTTGTATTGCCCTTGCGCCATCCCGCGCATGTGGCAAAGGCAGCCGCAAGTGTTGATGACTTATCGGGTGGTCGACTGCTGCTGGGTGTGGCGTCGGGCGATCGGCCCGAGGAATACCCTGCGCTGAATTTGCCGTTTGAGGAGCGAGGCCGACGATTTCGGGAGAGTGTCGATTACATTCGTCACATGGGTGAGGATGCGCCCGCGTTTCAGAATGTGTATGGCAATCCGGGAGGGGGTATGGGTATGCTCCCTAAACACACGGGCAAGAAACTCCCTATGCTGATCACCGGCG
>DOIU01000451.1 GCA_003511825.1 Gammaproteobacteria bacterium
GAGTTCCTGGGAGACGACAAGATCCATCTGCTAACGACCTACGTTTACAGCCTGACGCAACCAGGCCAGTAACCGCTTGTCCACGCGGGGTGGCGCCTAAGCCACCCCGCAGTGAACCTATCGCCCACATACTCAGCTTCAGGTGATCAGACATGAACAGTGCTGTAGACCCCAAAAGCTACGAAACGGTTGGCCGCTGCCAGACCGTCGCCGCCATACTCTGGCCCTCTTTCCTGGTCGCCGGCATCGCCAACAGCATGTTCTGGGTCATGGTTGATCCGCATGACTTCGGCCTGATTGCCGGCATCTCTGAACTCAGCCGCATCGGTGCGTATTCCGTCGGTTTTCTGTTGAGTTGGGCTGCGACAGCATTGTCGAGCTTTGTGACTATTCGTTTTTGCAAGCCCTGCAATCAACTCAATCAAAAGAGCGCGCAATGAGCAGCCCCAGCCAACAACAGCAAACAGAATTCGTCGTCGAAGAATTCTACAAAAAGCGCGAGAAAATTCAGCCGCGCAAAGTCAAGGGGCTGTTTGCCAAACTGCGCATTTTGGGAGTGGCATTGCTACTGGGCCTGTATTATTTTCTGCCATGGATTAACCTCAATGGCAGTCAGGCCGTGCTGCTGGATTTGCCAGCGCGTAAATTTCACTTTTTTGGCATCACTTTCTGGCCTCAAGACTTCTTCTATCTTGCGGTATTGTTGATTATCGCCGCCTTGGCACTGTTCTTTTTTACAACCCTGGCAGGGCGCCTGTGGTGCGGCTACGCGTGTCCGCAAACGGTCTGGACCGAAGTGTTTATGTGGATTGAACACTACGTCGAAGGTGACCGACCTCAGCGGCTCAAACTCGACAAGGCCCCAATGACGGCGCGCAAGTTCCGTATTCGCGGTACAAAGCACGCTATTTGGGTTACTTTTTCGCTCTGGACCGGCTTTACCTTTGTCGGTTTCTTTACGCCCATACGCGAGCTGGGGTTTTCCCTGGCGGACTTTTCACTCGGCCCGTGGGAATGGTTCTGGATTCTGTTTTATTCCTTTGCCACCTACGGCAACGCGGGTTGGATGCGTGAGCAAGTGTGCACTTATATGTGCCCGTATGCGCGCTTCCAAAGCGCGATGTTTGATAAAGACACACTGATCATTTCCTATGATACCGAGCGCGGTGAGCCACGCGGCAAGCGCAAGCGCAAGCTCGACTACAAATCAGCCGGACTGGGGTCATGCGTTGACTGCACCATGTGTGTACAGGTGTGCCCAACCGGTATCGACATCCGCGACGGCTTGCAATATCAATGTATCGGCTGCGCCGCGTGTATTGATGTCTGTGATGACGTGATGGAGCGCATGGGCTACGAAAAAGGGCTGATCCGCTACACCACCGAAAACACGCTCGAAGGCAAGCAAACACATATTCTGCGCCCGCGCATGATTCTCTATGCGCTGGTGTTAACCGGAATGATCATTGGGCTGGGCGTCTCCATCGCAACGCGTATTCCACTGGAGCTGAATATCATTCGCGACCGCAACGCGCTGTACCGGGAGGCTTCCAATGGCCTGGTAGAAAATATCTACACCCTCAAGGTCATCAATATGGACGAGCAATCTCACCACTATTCGCTGGATATCAGTGGTATTCAGGGACTGGAGGTGATCGGTTTAAAAGACGAGGAAATTCAGTCTGGCGAAGTGAAAGAGATGATTATCAGTATTCGGGTTGACCCCATCGAGCTGAAGTCCACCAGCACCGAGCTGCTTTTCCATATTGAGGCTGTGGACAATCCCGACATCCAGCAAGATCAGAAGGCGCGCTTCCTGGGCCCACTGGTGAATTGATGGCTGCCTTTACTATTGCCGCACCGCAGCGTTGCGCTTATCCGCATGACCACACAAGTTGTCGCACTATTCTCTGCTACACTGGGGCTGCGGCCACCCCGAGACCTCTATCATCATGACGAACCGCAGACCTCCACGCACTGACACAAAACCCTGGTACCGGCAGTTCTGGCCGTGGCTGGTGATTTTTTTCCCCGCCACCGCTGTGGTTGCCGGCCTCACAACGGTTGTTATCGCTGTCAAAAGCGATGACGGCTTGGTGGAAAAGGACTACTACAAAAAGGGCTTGCTGATTAACTTCTCTAAAGAGCTCGATCAGAAAGCCTCAGAACTTGGCCTCAGCGGCTTCGCTCGCCTGGACAGTGATTCCGGCCAGATTTACGTGCTGGTGGATGACACAGAGGCAGAAACCGAAGCCAAGCTGGATACGGTTGTCGCCCGCTTAAAACATGCGACTCGGGCCGATAAAGACCAGACCATCGCACTGTCCAGCAGCAACACCCGCGAGTTTCGGGGGCAGATGGACACGCTCAGCCCCGGTCGTTGGCATGTACTGATCGAAGGTGCCGAGCAATGGCGACTGCGCGGCGAAATCACTTTTCCACATAGCATTGCGACGCGGCTGGCACCGGCCGTGCCTTGACACAATAACCACGTCATGAGCTTTGAGAACACACTCCTGACCGCGCTGTTGATCGGAATCCTCGGCTCAACACACTGCGTCGGCATGTGTGGTGGAATTGTCAGCGCCCTCACCCTCGGCGCCCAGCCCCTGCAAAGACGCACCAGCACACTGTCTGCCTTTGTGCTGACCTATAACGCAGGCCGGATCATCAGCTACATGGTGGCCGGTGGCATCGCCGGTTTACTGGGTGAAACCGTTTTCAGTGTGTTGGACGAGCACCTCGCCATGCTGATTTCGCGCATGCTGTCCGGTGTATTCCTGCTCGCGCTCGGCTTTTATCTGGCGGGTTGGACACAATCACTGGCCCCTATCGAAAGAGCCGGCAATCATCTCTGGCAAAAGATTAAGCCCATCGGCGCGCGCTTTATGCCGATTCGCAATTACCGGCAGGCCTTTTTGAGCGGCTTGGTCTGGGGTTGGTTACCCTGCGGTTTGGTCTACTCTGCGCTTGTCTGGGCCTTAAGCGCCAGCGACCCGTTGCAAGGCATGCTGATCATGGGGGTATTTGGCCTCGCCACCTTGCCGGCACTGTTTATTACCGGACTCTCCGCAGTAAAATTCAGCCAAGTCACCCGAAACCCCAAGGTACGCCGTGGACTGGGCGCCACACTGATTGTCTTGGCGATGTTCCACCTGGGCGGGTACTCAGTCGCTTTGTGAAGCCTCGCCGCGCATGCCCTGGCGCACGACCTTCATCAATAACAGCGCCGGAAAAGCCCCGTGCATCAGCATATCAAAGATATCTATCGGCCTGTGCAACTCCCCCGCTTCGAGCATCTTGAGCTTTTCCCACAGGTGCGGTTCGGGGACGAATGGCGCAAGCCCCAGCAATAAACTCCCGATAATCAGGGTTGAAAAAGACAGTTTGTCGAGAAACTTCATCTAAAATCCCGTTAGTATTCACAACGCTGCGGTTGCTAACCGGAGCGTATCATCGGCGCCGGCTATGGTAGCAATTCCTGCGAGGACACGCAGGAATTCACTCCCGTTCAAGGCACCACAGCCCAGGAATTTGCATGTCACACGAAAACGTCCCCACCCTGATACAAGACACCGCTGAACTCGAAGCACTGTGCGCGCGTTTGCGCAGCGCCTCCTGGCTGGCCCTAGACACCGAGTTTATGCGCGAAAAGACTTATCGCCCGCAGCTCTGCCTGATTCAAGTCGCCACCCCTGACGAGTCAGCGTGTATCGATCCGTTAACCTTGCCGTCGATCGACCCGTTTCTTGACCTGATCTACGATCACAACATCGTGAAGGTTTTACATGCTGCCGGCCAAGATATGGAGATTTTTTATTGGCTGCGCGGTGCGCTGCCCGGACCGATTTTTGACACCCAGATCGCTGCGCCCTTACTCGGCCACAACGAACAGATCGGTTACGGCAATTTGGTCAAAGCCGTGCTCAACGTCGAACTGAGCAAGTCGCACTCGCGCACAGACTGGACCCGTCGCCCCCTGAGCGACGCGCAACTGCGCTATGCACTGGACGATGTGATTTACCTGGCCAAGCTCTATCCACGCCTCCAAGACGCCTTAGAGGAGCAAGCGCGCTCGGCGTGGCTGGAACCCGACTTCATCGCACTGGAAAACCCCGATCTCTATGAGAAACCGGCAGAAGACATGTGGCTGCGGGTCAAGGGGGTACAGAAATTCAAAGGGAAAGCCCTAGCCGCTATTCAGCGACTGGCGACATGGCGTGAACTGGCCGCCCGCAGCAGCGATAGACCGCGCAATTGGCTCATGAAAGACGATGTGTTGATCGATATTGCGCGACAGCAACCAAGCAACACTGATGAGCTCTCACGCATTCGCGGTCTCAGCGAGGGGATTTTACGCCGGCACGCTGATACCCTGCTTGAGCTGCTGCAAGAGGCCGAAAAAACACCCCCGATCCCGCTGCCCCCGTTCAGCAAAAAGACCAAACTGAGCCCGGCGCAAGACGCGATCGTCGATTTACTGACCACACTGGGTAAGCTGATCGGCGATGAGCTGTCGATCAACCCGGCGGTGCTTGCGCCGCGCAAAGAACTTGAGCGCCTGTTGATCGACCCAACGCAATCGCGGCTCAACCAGGGCTGGCGTAAAAAGCTGATCGGACAACCCCTGCAAGAGCTGCTGAATGGCGAGCTGAGTATGCGCATCGTAGAACAACGTGTTCGTCTCACGCGCGAAACACGCCCCGCAGCGGATGAAAATAGCGCGTGATTTTTAGACGGTTTTCATTAGAATGCGCTGTCTGACTCCCCATTTATCAACAGCGTATCCATTGCAGCGATGAAC
>DOIU01000164.1 GCA_003511825.1 Gammaproteobacteria bacterium
TGGCTGCCTATGCCGCCACCAATTCCCTGATCATCACGGATCGCGCGGCGAATATCGGCCGCTTGAGTGACATCATCAAGCGCATTGACCGCCCCGACAACGCCGCGATCGAAGTGATTCAGCTCAATCACGCCTCCGCGCGTGAGCTGGTCCGCATCATCGGCTCGCTGGAAACCAATGTGGCCAAAGGCGGCCAAACGGTTGGCGCAATGAAACTTGCCGCCGACGAGCGCACGAACAGCATCCTCATCAGTGGCGACCGCGCGGTACGTTTGCGTGTTCGCGGCTTGATTGCCAACCTCGACACGCCAGTCGAATCAGGCGGTAACACCCGCGTGGTCTACCTCAAGTACGCCAATGCCGCCGATATGGTCACGGTCCTGAATGGTGTCTCTCAAGGACAAGCAAAGATCGGCACCAGCGGCAACGGCACTGACACCAAATCCGCCAGCGCCCCCGCCAAAGCCGGCGGCGATAATGCCGGCAACCGTGTCCCGGCATTAATTCGGCGCACCAGCAACGGCAATAGCAACGAGAGCAAGCAAGCGAACGTTGATATACAAGCCGACGAACATACAAACTCGCTGATCATTACCGCCCCTCCCGACGAGATGCGCAGCATTCTCAGCGTTATCGAAAAGCTCGACATTCGCCGCGCACAGGTGTTGGTAGAAGCGATCATCGCCGAACTGTCTGAATCCAGCTCAACCGCGATCGGCGCCAACTACATCCTTGACGGTACGAATGAAAACCGCCCTGCGGCATACACGAACCTAGGTGGCGCTACCCAAGCCTTGGCCGGGACCATCGCCAGCGAGGGCGCATCGCTGAGTAGTGGCCTGTCGCTCGCAATCGGACGTTTCGGCACCAGCGGTATCAACTTTGGTTTCTTACTCACCGCCATCGCATCAGACGCGGACAATAATATCCTGTCAACGCCAACCCTGGTCACGATGGACAACCAAGAAGCAGAAATTGTTGTCGGGCAGAATTTGCCGTTTGTCACTGGTCAGACACTCTCGTCCGACAATAACAATCCCTTCACAACCATTGAGCGTCGGGACGTCGGTATCACCCTCAAGGTGAAACCTCAGATCAACGAAGGCAACAACATCAAAATGGAGATCCAACAGGACGTCGAAAGCGTGAGTGCCACGACCGTCTCAGGTGCGTCAGACATCACCACAGACAAGCGCTCCATTAAAACGACTGTTTTGGTCGAAGACAAACAGACACTCATCCTCGGCGGCTTGATGGACGACCAACTCAGTGAGCGCCGTGAAAAAGTGCCATTGCTGGGCGATATCCCGGTCATCGGCAGCCTGTTCCGCTATGAGAACCGCGAAAAGTCCAAGCGTAATCTGATGGTGTTTTTACACCCGACTATTTTACGCGATGCCGAGTCTGCTGATTACTACAGCAACATCAAATATAACGAGCTGCGCAACGAGCAACTCTCATTTTACAACCACGGCTCAAGTGAAAATTCAGGCATCAACGATATCCCGATTTTGCCGAAGATTGAGCTTTACTATCGGGGTAAAGCAGTAGAACCTCGAACGTCGGCGCCTGTCGTGCCTCAGCCGCAAGAGAGCGACACGATTTCACCGGAACCGGTACGACGTATCAACGAAGACACCGCCTCTTCCAATGAAGCGCCAACCAGTGTGCTGCCCACGGATGAGACATCAGACATCGAACCCTCTGCGACGCAACGCGTTGTGGAGACGGATGACACCGCTGAACTGTCTGACGATTGGTCAATCGCCCAGCGACCGGCAGCCAATGCTGATGAGCGACAGGATTAACGACCGTGTCTACTGAACTCACGCTCAGCCCTGAGCTTGACGAGCACCCCCTGGAAATTGAGGCGGCCGAACTCACCGTCAATCTCCCGTACACGTTTGCCAAACGCCACGGCGTGCTGTTGGATGCGAAGTCCTCGGACGACACCCTGCTGGTACGTCGCCCAGGCGCAACGACGACCGCCATCATTGAGGCGCGACGTCGAGCCACGGGCCCTGTAAAGATGCTGGCCGTCAGCGATGATGAATTTGATCAGCGCCTGACACGACACTACGAGGGTGACACCGACGAAGCCGCAGACATCATGCACGGCATCGGTGATGACCTGAGCCTGCACGACATTATTGATGAATCCATGCCCGAGCCGGAAGACTTGATGGAGTCTAACGACGAGGCGCCCGTGATTCGTCTGCTCAACGCGATTCTGACCGAAGCCGTCCGCAAGAAAGCCTCTGACATTCACATTGAGCCGTTTGAGAAAAAACTGCTCGTGCGTTACCGCGTTGACGGTGTCATGCAAAAGATGATCGAACCGCCGGTCGGCTTAACCGCACAGTTAATATCACGCGTGAAAGTCCAATCGGGTCTGGATATCTCTGAAAAACGGCTTCCCCAAGACGGACGCATCTCCATCCGCATCGCGGGGCATCCGGTCGATATCCGGGTCTCAACCCTGCCCGGCCCTCAACATGAACGGGTTGTATTGCGACTGCTGGATAAACAAGCCGGACGACTGGATCTGGAACACCTCGGGATGACGGACGGCACCCGTCAGAATCTCGAAGAATTACTCAAAACACCGCACGGCATTATCCTGGTCACCGGCCCGACCGGCTCGGGTAAAACAACATCACTGTACGCCGCATTGTCACGGCTGAATAACGCCAAGAGCACCATACTCACGGTTGAAGACCCCATCGAATACTACCTCGAAGGCATCGGTCAGACTGCAGTAAGCACCAAGGTGGGCTTGACCTTCGCACGTGGGCTGCGCGCTATCCTGCGACAAGATCCCGATGTGGTCATGGTCGGTGAGATACGTGACACCGAAACCGCTGAGATCGCCGTACAAGCGAGTTTAACCGGGCACCTGGTGTTATCCACCCTGCACACAAACACCGCTATTGGCGCCATTACGCGTCTGCGCGACATGGGCGTCGAGCCCTTTCTGCTCTCGTCCAGCCTGATCGGCGTTATCGCACAGCGCCTGGTCCGCTTGCTGTGTGCCGACTGCAAAAAGCCACACACGGCAACCGAGCAGGAGTGCCTTGCCATGGGTGTCGATCCGGCACATCCACCGCAGATATATACGCACCACGGCTGTAATACCTGTAACCACACCGGCTACGTCGGTCGTTCAGGTATCTACGAAGTCTCGGTGCTCGGGCAAAAACTGCGGGACATGATTCACGACGGCTGTGGCGAGCACGAGTTAGAGGCCCAGGCACGCACATCAACACCAGGCATCCTGGATGACGGTGTACTCAAAGTGCTGTCGGGAGAAACCTCGCTTGAGGAAGTCTTCCGCGTCGCGCACAAATCAGGCTAGACCATGCCCGCCTTTGAATACACAGCGATAGACGCGCGAGGCCGCGAGCAGAAAGGTGTCCTCGAAGGGGACACCGCGCGCCACGTGCGCCAAAAGCTGCGCGAAAAGACCCTGACCCCGCTGTCAGTGGAAGAATCCTCAGGCAAATCGCGCAAAAACAAGCAATCAGGCAGCAACGGCAGCACCTTTCGCGGTGGCATCAAATCAAACGACCTCGCCTTGCTGACCCGCCAGGTCGCCACGCTCATGTCCTCAGGGACAACCATCGCTGAATCACTCGATGCCGTCAGTCGCCAAAGTGACAAGCCCAAGGTTAAGGCGCTGCTGATCTCAGTGCGGGCACGCGTGCGCGAAGGCCGCTCATTGGCGAGTGCGCTGTCAGACTTCCCGAAGGTCTTTCCCGAAATCTATCAAGCCACGGTCGCCGCTGGCGAAAAATCAGGAC
>DOIU01000403.1 GCA_003511825.1 Gammaproteobacteria bacterium
ACGCAATACGCGCGGACCGAGGCTCACAGGCGCAAAGCCATGCACGCAGGCCAGCTCAACTTCTTTTGCATCAAAACCTCCCTCGGGCCCGATCAGCAGGTGTGCATGAGATTGTGGCGAGGCGATACTGCCAAACGTCAGGGATGCGCCGGGTTGTAAGATCCAGCGCGATACGGACGTGGCAGGCCGTTGCAGGTAGTCAGCTAACTTTTGCGGCGCCGCCAGTTCAGGTAAGACGCTACGTCCCGATTGCTCGCAGGCACTTTGAATCACGGCTGTCCAATGTTGCATTTTTTTGCGCAGACGCTTTTCATCCACGCTTAAGATGGAGCGCGCACAAAAGACTGGCTGAATCTTCGCCACGCCAAGTTCAACGGACTTTTGCAGGGTGAAATCCATTTTGTCGCTGCGCGAGATCCCCTGGATGAGCGTAATTGCAAAATCGGACTCGCGATGGTTGAGGGTTTTTTCGCCAATCGCGACTTGGGGTTGTTTGCCCGTGCTCAACAGTGTGGCGGCATAATCAAACCCGTCCCCATTAAACAATACAAGCGCGTCTTCGGGTTTCAGTCGAAGGACCTGGGTGGCGTGGTGTGCAGCGTTCTTGTCCAGCACTAAAACACTGTTGGCGTGCAGACTGCGTGGCGTGTAAAAACGTGACCTACGCGCCATCGGGATTTGTGCCGGGTTTGCGAATGGATAAGAGCCCTTTGCGCAAAGGTGCAGCGACCAACTGAGAGTCTGTTTTGCTCGAGAGTTGCTGAATCTTGGTCATAATGTCATTGAGTTCTTGTTCGGCCGTTTCTTCGGCCATGTCCCTGTCGCCGGGCATCAGTTGTGATGTTGCGAGCTTGCCCAAGCCTTTAAAGTGAGGTGATGTTCGGAAGTTTTCCAACACCCCCGCCGTGCTGATGTGTGGGTTTTCCCGACACAGTGTCACGACCTGTGAAAACATGAGTTCGCCGACGGAATTCGCGTTTCTGACAATGACATCATTGGTCAGCGATGTCGCGATGCTGGGTTTTTGCAGCACCAATGCGAGTGCTCGGCGCAGCAAGGAGGCTTTGGTCGGATGTGAGCTCACCGTTGTTCGCACTGCTTGCTGCGGCACGAGGGATGGTGCAGCCGTCTCCGGCGATGTCGTGGGTTGTTGCAAAGCCATACCGATGCGCTGTTCGAGCTCTTGATGGGTTAACTGCTTGTAGACGCCGTCGGGCAGAGACTCAATGAGGGGTTTGGCCAATTGGGCCAAGCGCGCGCGACCACCGACTTCATCCAGATTGAGATCTTCGCTCAGGTGGGCCAGCAAAAAGTCGGTAGCGGTATTGGCTTTGCGAATAAACTCTTCAAAGGTGGCCCGGCCTTTTGAGGCAATAAAACTGTCGGGGTCTTCACCATTGGGCAGGAACGCAAAATGGGCGTCTCTGCCGTCTTGCAGGGCGGGCAGGGTGGCCTTGAGGGCTCGCCAGGCGGCTTCCCTGCCGGCCCTGTCGGCATCAAAACAAAACACAATATTAGGCACTATTCTGAACAGGGTTTCGATATGTGCACTGGTGGTGGCCGTCCCCAGTGTGGCCACGCAGTTCTCTACGCCATGCTGGGACAATGAGACGACATCCATATACCCTTCAACGACAACGATAGTGCCTTGATCCTGGGCGCTACGCCGTGCTTCAAACAGGCCATAGAGTTCCTCACCTTTGCGAAACAGCGGCGTTTCGGGGGAGTTCAGGTACTTGGGTTCACCCTGCTCAAGGATACGCCCGCCAAAGGCGATCACGCGTCCGCGTCGATCGCGAATGGGGAACATAACTCGATCGCGGAAGCGGTCATACACGCGACCGGCATCGTTGCGAATCAGCATACCGAGTTTTTGCAATGTTTCTGTGTCGCGAGCGCTGAAGAGGGTGTCGAGGTTCTGCCACCCTGAAGGTGCATAGCCAATACCGAACTTTTTTGCTGTTTCTCCAGAAAGTTCTCTTTTTTTCAGATAGTTAATCGCTGTTTCGGAGGCTTTAAGTTGGGTGTAGTAATAGTCAGCGCAGCGCTGCATCAGCGCGTAGAGTGGCTTGCGGCTGTCAACGCGTTTCTGGTCAGCTTGTTCTCGCGGGACGTCCAGACCGACTGATTCTGCCAGCATTTCCACGGCATCAACAAAGTGGAGGTTGTCGTAATGCATGACAAAGCTGATGGCCGTGCCGTGTTCTTGGCAGCCAAAGCAGTGATAAAACTGCTTGCTCTGGCTCACCGTAAACGACGGCGTCTTTTCGTTGTGAAACGGGCACCGGGCGGCGTAATTGCTGCCCGATTTTTTAAGAGGGAGACGCGCAGAGATGACATCGACAATGTCAATGCGACTCAGCAGCTCATCAATAAAGGCTTGTGGGATTCGGCCTGCCATGGTGGCACACAATATAGCATGACCCGATGCTGCAGAAGGGTGGGAGACTGCTCAGGTGCCAGTTTTTAGTGAGTCATGAATGCGTCTAATCTGCCGTATCCAAGGGTGTTTGGCGCGAACAGCGGCCGGGAGCTTTTGGATAGAGGCTTGGGCGTGTTCAATATCCGTGAATAAGCCATGGACCAGCGAATACCATGTTTCACTGCCGCGCTTGAACGCGAAGATGGAGTTCGGTCCATCAAGGTTGTGCGTTGCAAGAAAGCGCTCGACTTCCTTGCGATCACTCGATGCGATGACCTGGACGGTAAAACGCGTGGGATCTTGCATCAGTACCCAATTGGGTGATTGCAACCCAAGGGGTTGCAACGGAGGCGCAGGGACGGGCTCGGCCGTGGGCGCAGGTGCCGGTGCCGGTGGAGCCCGTGGTGGTTCAGTTGGGTTCGGTAATGATGTTTCACGTTGTGTCGTCGGTTGTTGCTCCGGGGGGGGCGGTGCTGACACGGTTGGTTTGGGCTGAGATGCGGGTCGCGCGGGTTTGTCTGCCTTGGTCTCAGGTGCTGGCGCAGGGTTAGGCGTTTTTGTCTGCTGCGGCCGCGATGGCGGTGTTTGTGCTGGGGCCACGGGAGCGGTTGCGGCCTTTTGGGTCTCTGTACTGACTTCTGAGAGTAAAACCAAACGAGACGCACCCGGCGTCAGTGACTCCAAATCCAGAGGCTGTGAGGTGACAACGGTGGCGAGGGAGTTTGTTGGCGGTGTCTCGGGCGTGGCAACGGTATCGTCTTGCGTATCAGGAAGCCCGAACATAACCAGGGATAACACGATCAACAAAGCGGCAATCGCGCTCAGCACGCGACGGTCTCTCAAGCGCGAGAGGAATGCACCGGGTGCTCGAGATGTTCGTGTGTCTGATTGTGGTTGAAATAGCGTATTCAAGGTTTGACTGGCTGCATTGCATGTCTGAGCCGGCAACCCATTGGCAGCGCGGCGAATGTCCTGAAGCTGCAGGGTATCAAAAGGCAGCGGTTCAAAATAGCCCGCTTGCTTGAGATGGTGCGCTAGGAAAAGACCGGTTTTTTCGCCATCCAGGCGCGGCAGTGGCAACATCGTGTAGCTGAGTTCCGTGCCTGTGGGGACGATGCTGAGCAGATGCTCCTCAAATTCTGGCTGTGCGGCCAAGGCAATGCGAAACGAGCGCAGATCCGAGCCATCACGCATATACAACATCCCGGAAATCAGCTTATAGAGTTCCGCTGAGGGGACGTTGTGTGCGTCATCGACTAAAATCACGGCCTGCAGTTTTTGTTCCTCCAATGCGCGTAGCTGTGTGGCAAGTTGGTCCAGGCAATCTTGCAGCTCGTCTGGCGCTGATTGTTGAAATGCTTCAAGCATTCCGGCGAACACATTGTGTGCGCTGAAGTGCTCATTGCCATCGACAATGAAGTACTGCACGTCATCGTTGGTTCTATTGATCAGCAATGACAGTAGCGAGGATTTGCCGGCGCCCATGGGGCCCGTGATGACAGGCAGGTGGTCGCTGTCGCCAAGCAGTTCTTGAAGTTGATTGAGAAGATCACTCAGTGCGTTATCCACGAAGAGTTTGAAGTGATCGGCAGCAGGGTCGAACGGTTGCTTTTTGATTTCCAGTGCTGCCAAAGCCGCGCTGGTTAACAAACGTGATGTCTGGGTGTCGGTCTGACTCATCGGGATCTGCTCAGAGGGCTCGCCAGCAAGGAAAAAACGGTGGCAGCATGTGTGACTGCATCCATTTATATAGCTCAAAAGTGCGACATTGGCCGCACTTTTGAGCGAGCTGACGCTTGATCACGCCTGGCAGGTACTGACGACAGTCGGGCTAGGAATAACTGCTGCGGATGGTTTCGCGCAACTGCGCCTCTGAGAAGTCCGTCGTCAGCACGGTATGGCCGATAGCTTTAAGCAATACCAAGTGCAGGGTATGGTCGCGTACCTTTTTGTCTTGCGCCATCAGATCGAGGAATTGTTGCTCACTGATGTCGGCAGGTGGCTTGGTTGGCAGCCCTGCTTGGTGGATGATGTCGATACAAGCCTGGCGTTCTTGCGCGTTGATCCAGCCAATGCGATGGGATAAATCTGCCGCCATACACATGCCTGCGGCAATCGCTTCGCCATGCAACCATCGACCATACCCCATACCGGTTTCAATGGCGTGGCCAAATGTATGACCGAGATTAAGGAGGGCGCGTTGTCCCTTTTCCCGTTCGTCCGCGGCAACGATGGCGGCCTTCACATTGCAAGAGCGCTCGATAGCGTAGCTCAATGCTGTGGGTTCTCGCGCTAACACAGCAGGCAGGTGCTCTCGCAACCAAGCATCAAAGGGTGCGTCGATCAGCAGACCATATTTGATGACTTCAGCGACTCCTGCGCGCAGTTGTCGATCGCTGAGCGTGCTCAATGTGTCGGTGTCTGCGATGACGGCGCGGGGCTGATGGAATGCGCCGATCATGTTTTTGCCAAGGGGGTGGTTAACACCGGTCTTGCCACCGACGGAAGAGTCGACTTGAGCTAATAAGGTGGTGGGTATTTGGATAAAATTGACGCCGCGCTGGTAGCTAGCCGCCGCAAAGCCCGTCATATCGCCGATGACGCCTCCACCCAGAGCGATCAGTGTGCAGCTGCGGTCATAACGTAATTGCAGCAGTTTATCGAAAATGGTCTCGAGCACTGCCAAGGTTTTGTGCTTCTCACCATCAGGCAGCACCATGGATTCGACGTGATAGTCTGTGAGCGCTTCGCAGACGGTGGGCAGGTACAGTGGTGCGATACTGTCGTTAGTGACGATCAGCACGTTGCGTCCGGCGATGGCAGGCGCATAGAGCGACGTATTTGTCAGCAACCCTGCGCCGATATGGATCGGATAACTGCGCTGGTTCAGATCGATGGTGAGTTGGGCCATGGTTGTGTTCCTAAGATGTTAGGGCAGGCGGCGGCAGCCGCTTGAGTATCTTTTCAACGACGTAGCGCATATTGCGCCCATTGGAGTTGATCCGCAGATCGGCCAGTGATTCGTAGAGGGGGCTGCGTTCCAGCATAATACGACGTAAAGTTTCCCGTGGATTCTCCGTTTGCAGCAACGGTCGGTTTTTATCGTGACGGATGCGCGCAAATTGTTCCCTCAGGTTGATGCTGAGATACACCACGAAACCGCGCTCGCTCATTACGGTGCGATTCTCTGGGCGCAAGACCGATCCGCCACCGGTTGCCAACACAATAGGGTGCTGTTGGGTCAAGGTATCGAGCATTTTAGCCTCGCGCTCGCGAAACCCTGCTTCACCTTCAAACTCAAAAATAGTCGGTATAGAAACCCCGCAAATGCGCTCGATTTCACGATCGCTGTCATAAAAATCTTGATGCAATTGTTTGGCGAGTTGACGTCCGACGGTCGTCTTACCGGCGCCCATCGGGCCAATTAAGAAGATGTTCTGGGGCTTGTTCATGCCGATGGCTGACTACACAAACCGCAGACTTTAAACCAGAAGGGCACATTTCTCCAGGCACAAAAAAGCCAGGCAAGAGGCCTGGCTTAGCGGGTTGCTCGAGGAAGGCTGTGAATCAGTAACCGATGGCAGCGGATTCTCGTACGATTTTGGGTGTCACGAAGACCAGCAGCTCTGACTTGTCATCCTCCGCCACTGTCCGCTTGAACAATCGGCCGATGAACGGCAGGTCGCCAAAGAAGGGTACTTTGGTTTTCTGGTTCAGCGTCTGCTGTTCATAAATGCCGCCGAGTACCACTGTTTCTCCGTTGTCGACCAAGACTTGCGTGTTGACCTCGCGAGTGTCAATACTCGGAATCTGGAAGTTGCCTTCGCCAAATATCTCACCCACCGTGTCTTTGTTGACCGTCAGATCCATGATGATGCGATCGTCGGGTGTGATATGTGGGGTGACCTTCAGACCCAGCACTGCTTTGCGAAAGGAGACCGAAGTGGCGCCGCTGGAAGAGGCCTCGAGGTAAGGAATCTCTACCCCTTGCTCAATGTACGCTTCATGCTGGTTGGCTGTGATAATACGTGGGCTGGAGACCACTTCACCGGTCCCTTCCGCTTGCATGGCGGACAGTTCCAGCTCAAGTAAGGTGCCGAAGGGCAGTTTGGCCAATGCCAGCCCCAGCGAGCCAGCAACGTTGGCAGCGGGTAGGTTGACATTAAAACGGTCGTCGCCCAGTGATTCGTTGTCTAATAAGTTCGAAACTCCGTTGCTGTCGTCCGAAATGATGAACCCTTCACCGTCTCCTTCTGTGGTGTCTCGGTTGACCCCCATACGAAAGCCCAGTTCGCGGTTAAAGTCGTCGGTGGCGATCACGATGCGCGACTCGATCAGAACTTGGCGTACCGGGATGTCCAGTCGATTCACCAGCGCTCTGATTTGGTCGAGCTTGTCTCCCGTGTCGCTGATAAGCAGTGTGTTGGTGCGTTCGTCGACAGTGATACTGCCGCGATCAGAAAGCACGCCACCCTCGTCTGATTTAAGCAATGCGCCAAACTCGACGGCATCGGCATAGTTAATCTGAAAGAACTCAGTGCGCAGGGGTGACAACTCAACCTTCTGTTGCTCGGCTTCCAGCTCAATACGTTCACGTTGCGCAATTTCTTCTGCCGGCGCAACCATGATCACGCTGCCTGACTGGCGTTTACCCAGGTTTTTACTTTTCAGGATGATGTCCAGTGCCTGATCCCAAGGAACGTTCTTCAAGCGCAGTGTCAACTTGCCATCGACATTGTCACTGACCACGATGTTCAGCTCGGTGAAGTCCGCCAGGAGCTGCAGTACTGAGCGTACTTCGATGTCTTGGAAGTTCAGTGACAGTCGTTCACCGGTATAGCCAAATTTCTTCTTGCGTGCGGCTTCGATCTCTTCGCGCGGCATCGGCTTGAGTTCGAGCGTGAACATATTGTCTGACTGATAGGCCAGTTGCTCATACTCGTCGCTGCCCGGTTGCACCACGACGCGCGTGCCGCTCTTACTGGAGCGTGTGTCGATAAACTGTATGGGTGTGCCAAAGTCAGTGACGTCGAGACGCTTCAGCAACTCATCATCAGCGTGGGTACCTGGAAAGGTAATCACGACGCGTCCGCTCTCGTCTTTCACGTCCATCGGAATGCCAGGGTTTGAGAGCTTGAAGATGATGCGACCTTCGCCTTGGGTCCCGCGACGAAAATCAATCTGCTGAATCTCGCGCCCGGTGCCGAAGTTTGTACTAGCGCCTTTGGCCATGGCTTCAATGGTGCCTGTCGACTCTGCGCTAGCGGTTGCTTTGCCCGATTGCAATGTCACAAAGACGGAGTTACCTTCAAGCGTGGTTTTGTAAGACACCATGGACGCCAAGTTGATGACGACGCGCGTGCGGCCTTGGGCTTCCACGGCGGTCACGCTGCGTACGAGACCAGTGCCGATCGGAATAATTTTTTCGGCAAGTCCAAGTCGAGTACCTGGGAAATCCAGAGCAATCCGCGCGGGGTTGTCGATCGTGAAGGCGCGAGGTTCAACGGCGCCGGTACTCATCTTCAACTCAAGTTGTTGCTGATTGCCTGGCAGCGTGACGTGGCTGACCTCCTGGAGCACTGAGGTATCAGCCAGCACCGGATCACTTGCGGAGATGCCAAGGGCGAGAGCTGCTGCTGCGATTGCGCCAAGCCAGTTGCTTGTGCGGTGTTTCGCCTGTGCGTGGCTACTTGAAAGTAAGGCGCCGCCAATTCTAGTCACTTGCGTCTTCATATTACTGTTCTTCTCTCATCGCCAATTTGGCTTTTCGATTGACCCAACCACTCAGACCGTCTGGTATTAGCTCATTGATGTCGATGCTCGACTCGTTGACCGACTGAATTTTCCCATTGTTTTGCCCTGCATAGTTGCCGGGTTGTATTCTGTGGATGGTACCGTTGGGGTCTTTTACCAGCCCCCAGGTGTGTTCTCGCTGCTGCAATAATCCGACCATTTTCAGCGAATCGAGCGGAAACGACTCCAAGGGTTCTTTGCGTCGCCCCTGTTCGGGTCTTGGTCCCGTGTATTCTGAGGCGACAACGGCTGATTCCATCTGGTCAGTTTGAGGCTTGAATGGATCTCGCAGTTGATCTGGCGCGTACACGAAGTTTTGGTACGGCGTGAATTCTGGCAATGGATCTACCTTGCCCTGATGCTTCAGCTTCGTTTGCTGAACGAAAGCGTGAAGGTCGCTCATGCTTTCGTTGCACCCCACTAGGCCGATACTGGCCAGCAGTGCCAAAGAGGTCAATTTAAGCTTCATAGTCGTATTGATCCAAGGTCGTATACAGGGCTGCATTATCGCTACTCATCTTCCAGGTAGCGGTAAGTCGTCGCCACTAAATCCATGGTCAAATCACTGGTATTGCCAGCGTCGCCACTGCTATTGCCACGGTTGTTTTTCTCGTTATCAATCTGGATATCGCGCAGCGTTACGATTCGCGGCAGCGCAGAAAGGCCACTAATAAAGCTGCCAAACTCATGGTAGCTGCCGGTGACACTGATTTTGATCGGATATTCCGCGTAGAATTCGCGTGCAACTTCTTGCTCGGGTTTGAAGTATTCAACGTCGAGGCCGCTGGCCACGCTGGTTTGCGACAGGTCAACAAGCAAACTCTCAATGTCGGTTTTATTGGGCAACTGCCGCAGCATCACGTTGAAGGTTTTTTTCATTTGGCTGAGCTGCTCAACGTAGGCCTCGCGGTTCGCAGCCTTGGATTGCTCTGAATCAAACTTGGTGCGCAGCTGTGTCTCTTTCTGTTGAGAGGCGTGCAGTTGGTCATTCATGGGTTGTACCAAGAACCAAAAGCCTGCCGCTGCGACGACGACAGAGACAACGATCACGACCAGAGCCTTGACCGCATTGGGTGCGACGCCAATGCGTTGCAGGTCATTGACATCCATTGCCTGGAGGTCGGTGGCGATCTGTTTAAGATCCATTGAGCATCTCCTCGTCTTCGTCGCTATTGGGCATGACCAGTGTCAGGTTGAGTTTAAAGCTACTAATACCTTGCTGCTGATCTGCTTCAATGATCTCCAGAGTTGGCTTAGAAAACCAATCGGACTGATCCAGGCGCCGCATCAGCGCTGAGACGCGCGCGTTGGACTCAGCGCGTCCTTCAAGCACCATGGCATTGCTGTTTTGGTCCATGGATGTCAGGTAGATGCCGTCGGGCAGCCGATTTGCCAACTCGTGGAAAATGTGTACCAACTGGGGCCGCTGAGATTGCAGTGTCTGAATGATTTCCATGCGCGCGAGCAGGTTGTTCTTGGTGGTTTCCAGCTCTTTGATTTCTTTCAGCTCGCGTTGCAGCGCTTGGATTTCAGAGTTCAGGTAGTTGTTCCGACTGTCCTGAAAGTCGATTTTTGATTGCATGTACTGCATGCCGCCAAACACGAGGCCAGCAGCGACGAAAACGCCGCCGAGCAAGATGGCGAAGAATTCATTCTTTTTTTGCCGACGGTAGGTTTCGCGCCACGGGAGTAGGTTGATCTTGGTCATTTGTCGAAGCCTCTTATGGCCAGGCCGCAAGCAATCATTAATGCAGGTCCGTCATCAATGATGCGCTGTTGATTGATGCCCGATGCGAGCGACATGTTCTCGAATGGCATGGCGGTCACTGTTGGCGTGCCGATGCGTTGTTCGATCAGCTCGGCGATACCCGGGATAGTTGCGCTGCCGCCAGCGAGTACAATCTGATCCACATAGTCGTTTTTATCCCCGGAGAAGAAGAACTGTAAAAAGCGATTGGTCTGCTGAACGACAAGCTCTTTAAAGGGATCAAGCACTTCGGGTTCGTAGTTTTCCGGTAACCCGCCCGTGCGCTTGACCCGTCCTGCATCTTCATACGACAAACCGTAGCGACGCATGATTTCTTCGGTGAGTTGTTTGCCGCCGAAGGGTTGTTCTCGTGTATAGATTAGCGTTTTGTCGCGCAATACCGACAGGCTCGTCATGGTGGCGCCGATGTCTATAATCGCCACAGTTTTGTCCACCCCGTTGTCGAGCACTTGATGCTCGATAAGGCTGAAGGCGGATTCCAGCGTATAAGGCTCAACATCGACGACCTTGACGGTCAGTCCGCCAATTTCTGCGGCTGCCGTGCGGTCCTCAACATTTTCGCTGCGAGAGGCGGCTAGGAGCACATCGACCAGGCCAGATTCGGTGCTGGGGCCTAAGACTTGGAAATCGAGATTGATCTCTTCCAAGGGATAGGGAATGTACTGGTCGGCTTCAAGCTGAATCTGTGCTTCCATTTCATGATCGCGCAGATTGGCTGGCATGGTGATGATCTTGGTGATGACCATCGCGCTTGGCACGGCCAGCGCGGCGATTTTAGACCGCGTGTCGGCACGTTTCATCGCGCGGCGGATGGCTTCGCCAACCACTTCCACATCTTGCAAGTTTTTCTCGTTGACGGCATTGGCAGGCAGCGGTTCGACGATGTAACTGACAACCTTATAACCTTGCTTTGTCGCCTTGAGCTCAAGCAGTTTTACCGACGTGGAGCTGATGTCCAGACCGATCAATCCGGCTTTATTTGAGGTGATTTTGAATGTCATGTCACATTTAACGCCCGTATAAGTGTGAAACTTTAGACAAAACGGATTTGTCCGCCCGGAAAGTACGGTTGCGATAACCCGTGCTCACTCGGCGCATTTCGCCCGTATTCGGCTAAACAAGAATTGGGCCATTTCGAGCCGACGAACAAGGTTACCTAAAGGCAGGTTTTTGGATGGTGCAGCGGAGAGCTTGTATAATTTGGGTGCATTTCTTGGAATATTCAGAATGTCGGCAACTACATCTCTCTGGCGTCGTTTGCTTAAATGGGGCTTTATTTTGGGCGCGGTTGGGGCCCTGGCAGTGGCTGTGACGGCCGTGTTGGTCTATCAGCGGCTGGCGCCAAATCTGCCAGCGATTGACTCGCTGAAAAATGTGCAATTTCAAGTGCCTCTGCGCGTTTACACAAATGATGGTGAGTTGATCGCTGAGTTTGGTGAAAAACGCCGAGAGCCTGTGCGCATTGAGGCGATTCCCCCCGTTCTTAAACAGGCGTTTCTCGCCGCCGAGGATGATCGTTTTTACTCGCATCCCGGCGTGGACTATCAAGGGATATTGCGCGCTGTGATTAATCTTATTCGCACGGGCGAACGCGGACAGGGAGGCAGCACGATTACGATGCAAGTGGCCCGCAATTTCTTCCTGTCGAATAAAAAGACATACGAACGCAAACTGAACGAAATATTGCTTGCGTTGCGGATTGAGTCGGAGCTGAGCAAAGACAAGATCCTCGAACTTTACCTCAATAAGATCTATCTCGGGAATCGGGCCTATGGCGTGGGGGCTGCCGCACGTGTGTATTATGGCAAGGATGTCGCCGATCTCACCTTGGCAGAAGCCGCGATGATTGCTGGCTTGCCCAAGGCGCCGTCGCGTTACAACCCGATTGTGAATCCCACGCGTGCATTGTTGCGCCGAGACTATGTTCTTCGGCGGATGGCAGAGCTGCAGTACATTACTGCGCAGATGCAGCAGGAAACCGCTGCTCTGCCGGTGACTGCGTCATTGCATTACTCACGCCCGGGTGTTGAGGCCAATTACGTGGCTGAAATGGTTAGAAGTCGGTTGCTGGCGCAGTACGGCGACCAGATTTACACAGCCGGCTTGCGCGTATTTACAACCTTGGACGCGCCCAAGCAAACTGCTGGCAACCAGGCGCTGCGTCGCGCATTGATCGACTATGAGAAACGCCACGGCTTCACCGGCGCTATTGGCTATGTGGATATCGATGACGCGCTGGCAGAAGCCATTCCGGGCGGTCAACATCAAGAGTCTGATAACGACGATGCTCTTGCTGACGGTAGCGAGCCCCCGTCTAGTCCGGGAGAAGCCGTGCTCGCTGCGCTTGAGAAGTATGCCGCTTACGGCAATTTGTATCCTGCGGCCGTAGTTTCAGTGGTGGACGATCGTGCACATCTGTTGTTAAAGGATGGGCGATGGGGTGAGGTGCGGCTGGAAGACAGCCTCTGGGCGCGAGAGCGTTTAGCCATTGACAAAGTGGGGCCAGAGTTAGCTGGCTTGGGTGACGTGCTTGGCGTCGGCGATGTCGTTTATCTGGAAGCGACCGAAGAGGCCGATGCTTTTCTGTTGTCGCAGCTCCCTGGCATTGAGGGGGCGTTGGTGTCGGTTGATCCGCGCAGCGGTGCTGTACTCGCCCTGGTCGGCGGGTTTGATTTTCACCGCAGTAAGTTTAATCGGGTCACTCAAGCACGGCGGCAACCCGGCTCGAATTTTAAACCCTTTATTTACTCGGCGGCCATGGAGTTCGGGGATACGGCGGCCACAATTTACAACGATGCACCCGTTGTTTTCCACGATTCGGCGTTAGAAGGGGAGTGGCGTCCAGAGAATTACAGTGGCCGTTTTTTTGGGCCAACTCGATTGCGTGAGGCGTTGGTGAAGTCGCGCAATCTTGTGTCCATACGTGTGCTAAGGCGGCTGGGGTTTCGCCGCACGCTTAACTATGTTGAACGTTTTGGCTTTGAATCTTCTTCGTTGCCGACCGATTTGTCGTTGGCCTTGGGCAGCGGCGCCGTATCGCCTTGGCAGTTGGTGACGGCTTACAGCGTTTTCGCTAATCAAGGCTACTTGGTGGCCCCCCATTTTATTGATCGGATTGAGGATGCCTGGGGCAAGCCTGTGTTTCTCGCGCCTGAGGTGCAGTTGTGTGATGCTGCATGTCAAGCAGATGCGGAGACTGCTGAGTCGGAAGAAGCCGATGATGTCTCAGAGGCGGTTCCAGAGAGCTTGTTGAGTGTGGGTGTCGATCAGCCTGCTCTTAATGTCTCCACTGAAACACAGATGGTTGCCGACGTTGATCCGTCCATGGGTGAGGATGTCAAGCCACTGCTTGAGCGGGATGTTTACAAAGCACCCTTGGTGATCGATGAGCGCAACGCTTACATCATGAACAGCATTATGCGAGAGGTTATCACGCGCGGCACGGCGCGCAAGGCGAAGGTTCTCAAGCGTTCAGACGTGGCAGGTAAAACCGGTACGACCAATGATCAGCATGACGCCTGGTTTTCGGGCTTCACCAATCAGGTCGCGACATCCGTCTGGCTTGGGTATGACGAATTGGCGCCACTGGGGGCGCGCGAAACAGGTGGACAGGCTGCCTTGCCAATGTGGATAGATTACATGAGTCAAGCGCTTCAGGGCACGCCCGAAGACCTGCCGTCGCAACCCCCAGAACTGGTGACGGTGCGTATAGACCGCAAGACCGGCGAATTGACGACCGGTCGCAATCCGGCGAGTATGTTTGAATTCTTCCGTGTTGAGATGGCGCCGCAAAATCTCGCAAGACAAACTGCGCCTGCCGCACCCGGACATCAGCGCGCAGGTGTTGCGGGTCGCCGCGAGCCCGCCCTGGAAAACGAGGAGCCGCTGTTTTAAGCAGCCTTTAGCGA
>DOIU01000045.1 GCA_003511825.1 Gammaproteobacteria bacterium
TGGACTACCCCGACACCCTGGATCGCGCCGAGAACACGGTCTTGACGCCCACGGTCGTCAAAGCCCGCCCTGGGGCCAGGAATTTATCCAATAACTGACAGCCTTATTCATTTATGTGTGCACAAGCGTCTGTACCACCTATCGTTCTAGACCCCGCTGACGTCCAGCCTTTACTGACGGAAGCGAACGTTCGCATCGTCGACCTATGCTCGACAGAGACCTACGCGAAGCATCATGTCCCGGGTGCGGTGCACCTCGACTACGCCGAGATCGTCCGCCAGGCGCCACCGGCCAGCGGCTTGATTCCGCACGAAGCAACGCTGCGCCAGATAGTCGGCCGACTCGGCATCAACGCTGACACCCACGTCATCTGCTATGACGAAGAAGGCGGTGGTCACGCCGGGCGGCTGGTCTGGACACTGCACGCCTGCGGCCATCCACGCGCCTCGGTGATAGACGGCGGCATCATCAGCTGGGCCAATGAAGGCTACCCACTCACTCAGGACGTTATCGCCGTCGCCCCCACCGACTACCCGGTCACGATCACCGGCGACAGCCTCATTGAAGCGGACGACATCATCGCGCGTCTTGATGACGAGACCTTAGATCTGCTGGATGCACGCTCGGTGCAGGAGTTTACCGGTGAGGTCGCCTACTCAGCGCGCCCCGGCCGTATCCCTGGCGCGCGGCATGTTGAATGGACCGACGCGATGGATCAAAGCCGCAATCTGCGCCTGAAACCGCGCGACGCATTGCTCGCCCTGCTGCGCGAGCGAGGCTTCGACCCGGCGCACGAGGTGGCCGTGTACTGCCAGACCCACCATCGCTCGTCGCTATCCTATGTAATGCTGAAGCATCTCGGCTTTGAGCGCGTCCGTGGCTATCACGGCGCCTGGTCAGACTGGGGCAATCGCACAGACACCCCGGTTGAAACGGGCTAGATAGAAAACACCGTCTCGCGGTAGTACGCCAGCTCGGCGATCGAATCGCGGATATCGTCCAGCGCCAGGTGAATCCCGCGCTTCTTAAAGCCGTCCAAATGCTCGGGCGCCCAACGACGCACCAACTCCTTCACGGAGCTGACGTCCAAATTGCGGTAGTGAAAATACGCTTCCAGCGTCGGCATCAAGCGCACCATAAAACGCCGATCCTGGCAGATGCTGTTGCCACACATGGGTGAGGCACCCTCGGGCACCCACGCGGCCAAGAAGTCCTGTGTTTCGCGGGCGGCGGTGGCCTCATCGTAGTCGCTATTACGCACGCGATCGAGCAGTCCAGAATTCGTGTGGTGCTCGGTATTCCACGCGTCCATCGCACTGAGTAACGCTTCTTCCTGATGAATCGCGATGACAGGCCCTTCCGCCAAAATCTGCAACTGCGCATCCGTCACGATGGTCGCGATTTCTAGAATCCGGTCTTGCTGCGGATCGAGCCCGGTCATTTCCAAATCTATCCAGATCAGGTTTTGTGGGTTTGGCTGTGTGTCCATGAAGGTATCCTGTTTAACTGCAGCAGGAGTATAATGCATGCACACAGCCCACGCTGAAAAAACCTATCACAACGCGGGAAGCCCGGTATGCAACCAGTCACTGATGGCGATGAGGAAGCCGGCGGCGAAGACTCGGCCCTGGTTCGCCAAGTCGCGCAGACCATACTCAACGGCTTTAATAAACACTACCGCTTGTTTTTAGCCATCACGCGCGAGGCCAAAACCTACTTTGAACACCGCGTTTGGCAAGCCACGCGGCACGCCTCGCAAAAGCGCATCCTGTTCTACACCCAGCGCGTGGCTGAAGCGCGCGCCATCTTGCGTGACACCTACGCCCTCGCCGAATTCAACGATGCCACCTGGCGCGCCATCAAGCTGCGCTACATCACGCTGCTCTATGAGCACCGGCAGCCCGAGCTCGCCGAGTCATTTTACAACTCTGTGTTCACCTCACTGTACGATCGGCGTTACTACAATAACCAGAATATTTTCGTCCGTCCGGGCCTATCGACCGAATACCTCGACGATGGCGATGCGACCTATCACAGCTTCTATCCCGCACGCGACGGCTTGACCAACAGCGTGCGGCGCATGCTGCAGTCCTACCGCTTTGCCGCGCCTTACCACGATCTGGAGCGCGACGCCGAGCGCATCACCGCGCAAGTGCGCGAACACTTCGGCAACTTGGGCGAGCTGTCGCCCAACTTCCAGGTTCACACGCTGACCGCGCTGTTCTACCGCAATAAAGCGGCCTACATCATTGGTCGCGCCAACAACGACGCCGATATCATCCCGTTCGCCATCGCGCTCATGAACAATGGCTGGGGCGGGGTTTACGTCGATGCCCTGCTGATTGACAGCGACGACATCGCCAATATTTTCAGCTTCGCGCGCGCCTACTTTATGGTAGACACTGAAACCCCCTCTGCCGTGGTGCGCTTTTTACTGCGCATGCTGCCAACCAAAACGGCGGCCGACATCTACACCGCCATCGGGCTACAAAAACAGGGTAAAACCGAGTTCTATCGGGATTTTTTGCACCACCTGCGCAACTCAAGCGATCTGCTGGAAATCGCGCCGGGCACCAAGGGCATGGTGATGAGCGTGTTTACACTGCCGTCGTACCCGTTTGTGTTCAAGGTGATCAACGACCGTTTCGCGCCCCCCAAAAAAGTCACCCGCAGCATCGTCAAAGAGAAATACCAACTGGTTAAAATGCACGACCGCGTCGGCCGTATGGCCGACACACTAGAATTCTCTTACGCGGCCTTTCCGCGCGAGCGTTTTTCGGCTGATTTATTGGCCGAGCTGGAGCGCAGCATTGCCAAATCCCTCGACTATGAAGACGATATGGTCGTGATTCGGCATATGTACATTGAACGTCGCCTGGAACCACTCAACATCTACCTGGAGAAACACAGCGACGCCGAAAGCCAAGCGGCCATGGTGGACTACGGGCGCACGGTAAAAGATTTGGCGGCTGCCAATATCTTCCCCGGCGATCTGTTGCTCAAGAACTTTGGCGTCACCCGTCATGGCCGAGTTATCTTTTACGATTACGACGAAATCGAGTTGATGACGGACTGCCGCTTCCGAAAAATCCCGCCACCGCGCTTCCCCGAAGACGAGATGTCACTCGAGCCCTGGTACTCCATTGGCGACGCCGATGTGTTTCCCGAAGAGTTCCCACGGTTTATACTGCATGACAGTCGCGTCAAGGCCGTGTTCAGCCAGCATCACAGCGAGCTGTTTGATCCCGCCTACTGGCAATCGGTGCAAGCACAAGTCAGCGCCGGCGCCTATCAGAATGTGTTCCCGTATGCGCGCCGCAAACGGTTTAAACACATCTTCGGACGCGAGACGCGTGCGCGCACAGACGCCCACAACAGCGAGACCCCCAATAGGCACGAGGACGATGACTGACACACGCAATCACTGCAACACACCCGCGAGCACGGACGCGTAAGCACCGATGGACAAGCAACCACTGCACGAATCACAATGCCTGCCTTTCTCAGAGGTCAAGCCACTGACTGAGGCCGATGCCTCTGCGTTGCATCAGCACTTGCACACGGACTGGCACATCGACGACCACACGCTCGGGCGGACTTTCCGCTTCAGCAACTACCACGAAACCATGGCCTTCGCCAACGCCGTTGCCTATATCGCCCATGCACAAGATCACCACCCGGACATGGTGGTTCGCTACCGCGAATGCCGCATTGATTACACCACCCACGCCGTCAACGCCCTCACCCGCAATGACTTCATCTGCGCAGCCCGTATAGATCGACTGTCTCTTGAAAACCACTGAAAACCCGACCGGCCGCGTGATTGCCAACCACGGTGCGCGCCTGTTGGTGCGCGACGCTGAAGGACACATACACCGTTGCGTGGCCTTAAAGAAGCTCGGCTTGGTGGTCACAGGCGATGCCGTCGAGTGGCAGCCACAAGCGAGTGGCGATGCCCGCGTAACACAACTCCTGCCCCGACAATCCTTACTGCAACGCCCCGATCGACGCGGAAAACTCAAGCCCGTTGCCGCCAACCTGACCCGCTTGGTCATTGTCTCTGCACCCGAGCCCGGCATTGACACCTTGCTGATTGATCAATACATCGCCGCCGCAGAACACGCCAATATCGAGGCGCTCATCGCCGTGAATAAGCATGACCTGCTCGACGCGGCGCAGCAAGACGACGTCGATGCCCTGCTTAATGTTTACCGCAGCATCGGCTACGAGACTCAGTGTGTCAGCGCCCGGTCGACAAGCGCCTTGGCGCCTCTCGCAGACACATTGAGCAACCACATCTCCATCCTGGTGGGTCAGTCGGGCGTCGGCAAGTCATCCATCGTGCAACAGCTCTTTCCCGACCTGGACATCCAGATAGGCGCGCTCTCAGCCGCCAGCGGCAGCGGCGCCCACACCACCACCGTCACCAGCTGGTATGACCTGCCCAGCGGCGGCGCGTTGATCGACTCGCCCGGTGTACGTCAATTCGCGATCGATTATCTGGGCCCTGCGGAGCTTGCCGTTGGCTTTCGCGAAATCCGCGAGACCGCCGTGGGCTGCCGCTTCAACAACTGTACCCATCTGCACGAACCCAACTGCGCCGTGCGCGCAGCCGTTGACGCAAAGCACATTTCTGCAGAGCGCTACGCCAACTACTGCAAGCTGATGAGAGAACTCAATCCCGCACACCCCTCATCCTGAACACAAGCGCTTACATCAGCACGTCGATGGATTTGTCATATTCAGCGTGCACAATGCGCGTCGTGGGTGTATTCTTAAAACGGTCGCGTAAAACTGTGGCATGCGTTATTACAAGTCGTTCCCAAACTCATAAATCTGCAACGCGGTGCCAATAGAGCACCCGGCAGACGCGAACCAGGCTGCCTACCCCACACGTCACCCATTGATGAAGCGGAGGCTATATGGCTTATCAACACATAAACATACCCAGTGACGGCGACAAGATCAGCGTTGCCGACGGTAAACTCCTTGTCCCTGACCACCCCATTGTCGGCTATATCGAAGGCGACGGCATCGGACCAGACATCACCCGCGCATGTTTGCAAGTCTGGAATGCTGCCGTGGAAAAAGCCTACCAAGGCACGCGTCAAATCGCCTGGTGCGAACTGTATATGGGTGAAAAAGCCGCCGGCCTCTACGATGGCAATTACTTCCCGAGCGAAACCCTCACGGCGCTCAAGGAGCTGATTGTCTCGATCAAAGGCCCGCTGACCACACCCGTCGGCGGCGGTTTTCGTTCACTCAATGTCTCCATCCGCCAGGAGCTTGACCTCTACGCCTGTGTGCGTCCCGTACGTTATTACAATGGCGTGCCCTCACCCTTAAAAAAACCCGAAGAAGTCGACGTCGTCATCTTCCGAGAGAACACCGAAGACGTCTACAGCGGCATTGAATACGAAGCCGGCACGGAAGAAAACGCCAAACTCGCCAAATTCCTGCGCGAAGAAATGGGCGCCACCTTCTTTGAAGGCGCCGGTATCGGCATCAAACCCATCAGCGCCTTCGGCACCAAACGCCTCGTGCGCAAAGCCATCCAATACGCCATCGACCACAATCGCAAGAGCGTCACCCTGGTGCACAAAGGCAATATCCAGAAATTCACCGAAGGCGCGTTCATGAAATGGGGCTACGAAGTCGCCGAAGAAGAATTCCCCGAACACACCCTCACAGAAGCCGAGCTCTGGGACACCCACAACGGCGAAGTCCCCGAAGGCAAAATCGTCATTAAAGACCGCATCGCCGACATCAGCTTCCAGCTACTGCAACTCCGCCCCGCTGAATTCGACGTCCTCGCCACCTCCAACCTCAACGGCGACTACCTCTCCGACGCCACCGCAGCCGAAGTCGGCGGCATCGGCATCGCCCCCGGCGCCAACATCGCCGACCACGTCGCCGTGTTTGAAGCCACCCACGGCACCGCCCCCAAATACGCCAACCTCGACAAAGTCAACCCCAGCTCCTTACTGTTCTCGGGCGTGATGATGCTGGAATACATGGGCTGGACCGAAGCCGCCGAACTGATCAACAACGCCTTTGAACGCGTTATCGCCGACAAAACCGTCACCTACGACTTCGCCCGCCTGATGGACGGCGCCACCGAAATCTCCACCAGCGAATTCGCGAATTGTTTGGTGGAGAAGATGGGGTGAGCGGGTGTGGGTGTAATTGCTGAAGGAACGCCTGAGCCTGGAAACTGTTTTTTTGACCGGCTAGGGCTTAAACGCAACTGTGGCAATTAAAACACAGTTGCGTTTTTTTATATTTAGGTACTGCCGTCTCTCTCGTTGATTTTCTGATCCGTACCCCGCCACGTGTCAATGCGAGCAACATGAGCACTCCCCACGCCTCAATCACCTTTTTTAGAAGGATAAACGCCCGCTCATTTATCTGAGACCATCTTATCAAGCCATGATTTGCAGCAGATTTCTCAGTACGAATGCTCCTTATTTATAGAACATTGACGCGCCTCACAGATATAAAAAACGATTCAATCAAGTACAAAAAAATGCATTGCGAAAAAAACGTAATGCGTTCAACATTGTGACCAATACAACGAAATCCACAGTTGCATTTTTATGTGTTCCCAACCAAACGGACAGGTGTTCTCAATGGCGCATAACGCAAGCACTCTCTCTCGCATTCGTCACTCAGCCGCAACAAAGCAGGGAAACAAATATCTCCTGGTTGCCGTATTGAGTGTTATCCCGCTGTTTGTCTCATTGAGCTCTTCTGCAAACACGCAACCACGCCCTCCTATTTCTGGCTTCTCAACAGCGAATACGCCGGGAAAAATGTATGCATCCTCAACAGACGCCCTGGATAATTCCTGCGGCGTAGGACTGGGCATGGTCAAGCTCGGTGAAAACGACAGCCATCCCGGATGGTACCAGTGTTCTCAGCCAATTGAGGTGGATGGCATGCCGGCAGGATCAACCCTTATTGGCGCACCTTTCCATCCGAGCGAAAATGCCGTGTGTCAATCTGGGCAGTACGCTGACGTAGAAAATGGGGTAATCGTAGGCTGGACTTACCCCCGATAGCTT
>DOIU01000397.1 GCA_003511825.1 Gammaproteobacteria bacterium
CTTGGTAAGAATGCGCACCATGTCGCTGGCATCGGGTACACCCTCAACCTCCTCAATGGCGCTGTACTCTGCGAATGCCTTGTAGGTGCCGGGCGCAGCGACTCCCAAGGTGCGAATACGCTCAGCGATATCGTCCACCGCCGTGGCCAGCTCGGTGTAGTGCTCTTCAAACATGAGATGCAATTCACGAAACTGGGGGCCAGAGACGTTCCAGTGAAAATTGTGTGTCTGCAAATACAAGGTGTACGAGTCAGCCAACAGCTTTTTTAAGCCCTCAGCAACCGCTATGCGGTCTGTCTCGTGAATTCCAATGTCGATGGTGGTCATGGCAATCTCCGCAAATACCGTAACAATGTTTATAGTATGGTGGCGATCAAGCCATAGATACAATCGATTGTTTCTATGAATTTAATCTCAAAAATCTATCATTAAATGCGGGAGGACTGCGGTCAGGAACAGTCCTTCTGGACCGGCACATGGAATTCAATGTCAACGTCCGACCAGGATTTTCCTTTGTGCCACGCGATGGTACAAATCTGCTCCAGGGCAGCAAAGGCACTGTCAGCCTGGAAGTCCTCCAGTAAATCAAACGACCCTCGCGCGTGCAGCATGCTGTCTTTCTCTTCCAAGACCATCTCAACCGGCGCCGTCACTTCGTTCATGGTCACCAGCAGTGACAAGCGATCGCCACTGATACTGTCAACTTTTGCATGAATTTTTCCCGGGTTGGCAAATTGTTTAAATAACCCGTTCACCACATTCATATCTCGCAGCTGTGCAATGCCGGGTGCCCAATAACCGCCCATGCCGTTGCTCAAATCGGCCGAGGTATCCAATGATGTGGCATCGATATCGATGGTCGCGCCACGCAACGTTCCGTTTGGCGATGCCAAGGTATAGACCTTGAACGTGTTCTGGCTCACCACATAAGACTTATCAGGCGCGCCATAAGCAGTAAAGCTAAACCCAAACCCGTCTTTGTCGGGCATATACACGCACTCAGCTGACAAAGCCGCAACGCTCCCCAAGGTATAAAGCATCAGTGTGAAAAATACGGTTTTACGCGTTGTCATCATCAATCCCTCCTGAGTCAGTGCAGACTGCGTGAGCGATATGTTGACAAACAAGGGCCATGCTTGTCACTGCGACACGTTGCCGCACGAGGACGAGCAGCCACAATCACTGACCAAGGGGGGGGGGAAAGACAGTGATTACTTAATCAGGGAAATATCAAGACCGTTGAGCAAACTCACCGCCTCAGGCAATGAGAAACGCGCTCCTTTTAATTCATTGGTGTAAACGTCAATATTGTAATTGCTTGCGTTAGTGAAGTCCGCACGCTTGAGGTTGGTGTGATGAAACTTGCTGTTAAGGAGATCAGATTCGCCGAAATAGCCCTCCGCGCAATCTGCCTCCGAGAAGTCCACGCCATGGAGCTTGCATTCATTAATGCGTATTTCGCGTAAATAAAGACCAAAAAAACTGGAATCGCTTAGAACGGACTGATAAAAATGGACGGGGCTACTGATTTTTACGTCCGGCCATCGAGCCCGAGTCCAATCAACGCCGATGAGTTTGCAACTCTCGAAATCCGTCTCACTAAAGCGCGATCGATCAAATTTAACGACACTCAAATTGCAGTTAATAAACGTGCAATCGGTGAACACGCACTCTCGAATGTCACTGCCAGAGAAATTGCAAGCAACGAACCGGCAATCATAAAACCTTACCCCCTCTAAAGAGGTATCGGTGTAGACCAGGTTGGTAAGTTCCTGATCGTTGTACTCGCTGTCACTCAAGAAATCACTGTTCATTGTCGCGGGGTGGCACGTGTTCCTAATGTCGTATCACGTCGTTCAGTCTCGCACCCTCGCGAGACCTCACTGATCCAGTGGGTCTTCATAATCGCTGGCGAGACTGCGCCAAAAAGGAATGACAACTGTATTGCTCAGCGTGAATTCCTCAATAGCCCGACCAGTCTCCTAGTAGTAATATTCGGCAGTGAATTGCAGATGAGAATCCTTGTCAAACGCGGTTAAAGGATCGCGTTCGTCGTCAGGCGAAAAGACGCGCGCATCCAAGCTCAGTTTCCAAGACTCTCCAAACCGCCGACTCGCTTCCATCTGAAAACTCAAGCTGTCATAGTCGAGATCACGAATAAAGCCTGCCAACAGCTCTGTACTATTAACGTCATTCAGTGCCAGCCTTGCACCTACCGAAACATCATTCTGAAAAGATGAGCCACCGTCTTCGCCGCGCTCATCCCAGCCATACTCAACCAAGACGCCGAGATCTGCATCACCGCCTCTCACACCATAAAAGGTGTACTCAAGACCAGCTTGGGACGCGAGATAGTCATCATCGTCAGTGTCACGATGAATGGCCTCAAACTTCCATAGCCAGCTTTCGATCGTTGCCTGCAAATCAACGCCAACCTGCGTCATCTGCGCATAGAAAGGCCTCAACACGGTATTGCCATTGTCGTCGACGGCAACAAAGGTGGGATCTCGCTGCGTGCCATTGAAGGCATGCACGCCGACATCGTAGTCACCCAAGGTATGCGTCCAGCGCAGCGCGAAATCGACATGGCTTTCTTCGTCGCTGTCTTCGTAGAGCGCGTTATCGGTGTCAATTAGTACACCGGCGCGCAAGCGTCCCTCTTCACCCGGGAATGTTCGTTCACGAAATCCGGGTAAAATGAACACATCAACGATACCCCAATCACGCACCAGCGAGAGATTGATCATCGGCTGCCCGAGCTTGTCCTCGCCATCGATGTCCTCGACCCCATCGGTCTGGTTGATCACATCCACTAAGTGCTGGAACTCTGTCACTCCCCAGTAGACTTTGCGCACACCCGCGCGCAGCTCCCAGTCATCGGCGTAGTACTCCCACGCCAACTCACGAATGTCGCCGTGTGTGCGCTCATCATCGTGCTGATCCACTC
>DOIU01000264.1 GCA_003511825.1 Gammaproteobacteria bacterium
AGGATTGAGTGTTAAGAGGTCATCGAGCACCTGCACGGCAGCCTGAGGTGCCGAGGCCTGCAGGTCCAGTGCGTCGCGGTACAAGCGATCCGCGCGGGACAGTGACCGGGGCCGATGGCGACGTGTTTCCGTGCGCGTCGGTACATAACCCACCGCTGGCCCGGTGGGTTTGACGGGTTCTCGCTGCCCCCGAGGTTGCGCGGTGGCTTTCTGCTTAGGCTCCTGGCTACTTTCTGCCTCTGCGGTCAGTTCAGACAGGTTTAGCAAGTCTGACACTGTCGCTTTTGACAACACCGCGCCCAGTATCTTCGCGTCGACATCTTCTGCTCGCGCAGCGCTGACCAGGACAAATCCGGCGACAGCTGCAATCGCACCTTTGACGAAACAATGCATCTCAATACTCCTGTGGCTGCCAGCGCGCAGCACCCATGCCTCTCGGCGAATCCACAAGACGCGGGGTAATAAACATCAGCAGTTCTTTTTTCACCTTGGATTTGTACGTACCACGGAACAAATGCCCCAAAATTGGCAAGCGGCCAAGGATCGGCACGGAACGCTGCGTTTCTGACTCCTGCTCTTGAATCAAGCCGCCGATCACGATGGTTTCGCTGTTTTGTGCGCGCACCAACGACGACGCTTGGCGGATATCCAGATTGGGCGCGCTAGAGCGGACATTGCCGTTCTCGTCCATCACTTGAGCAACCCCCGACACACGGGTGACGATCGGAGACACATCCATCATGATCCACCCTTCCGTGGAGATTTGTGGGGTGATGGCAAGCACGATGCCCTCGGTCACGATCTGGGCGACATCTTGTGCCAACGAGCTGGAGCCTGCCGCAGAGGTATCCACCGACACTTCGCGACGGAAGAATGTTCTGTCAGTACCGACTTTGATCATCGCCGGCTGATTGTTCAAGGTGCGGATTTTTGGCTGTGACACCGTGCGTACCTCACCCTGCTCTTGCAAGGCGTTGATCAGCGCCGAGTAATCGATATCGCCGTTGTTGCCAAAAATTCGCAAGATGGTGGAGGGTGAGTTCGCGACAACGCCGCCCACGGGCTGCGTGACAATGTTCGAGATGGTCAGATTCGTGTTGGTACCGCCCGAGCCATCTTCCGTAAGCCGAGACCAGTCCACGCCCAGGCTGAAGTCATCGTTGAGCGCGACTTCCACGATTTTTACATCGATGTCTACTTGGCGATGCACCGCATTGTTGATGTGATCAATGTAGCGAGCCACTTCCTCAACACGTGGATGATAGTCCGACACCTGAACAGTGCCCGCCATGCGGTTCACGAGAATGCGGCCATCACTTGATCGCAATTTGCCCAGCTCTTCTTCAAGCTCCTCCCAGAATTCAACACTGTCAGTTTGCTTGATGGAGATCTCACCGGCTTTGGTGTCTTGCCCTGAGTCAGACCCTTCACTGCTGCCGGAGTTAACGTTGGCGACACTGCTGTTTTCTCCAGCGCGAACCAAGCGTATATAGTTGACAATAAAGCTGCGGGTCTCCCACGACTTTACGGTGATCAGTTGGCCTTCTCGATGCCAATACAAGCCCTCAACTTCCAGCATGGCTTCCATCGCCTGATCAAAAGGCAAGTCGTGGAACTCCACGTTAAGGATACTATCCACATCGCGATCGGCAATGATATTCAAGTCATAGGAGCGCGCAAAAATCTGCAGGGCCTGGCGAAGGGGTAAGTTCTTGGCGACAAAGCTGTAGAGCGGTTCGTTCGCGGCATCCGGCGCAACGGTCTCGGGTTGTGGCCAAGCCAGGCGTTCGTTCACCGGCATGACCGCAAGCTTCTTCGCCAACGCCGACGCTTTCTCGACGCGTACGGCAAGTGGCTCATCCGCCTTCGGGTCTGTGGGTTCTTGTTTTACCGGGCTTGCACATGCGGTGACTGCCAAGGCCACAAGCATCGGTGCTAGAGAGCGCCCAAAGCGATTAGTCATTACCAACTCCTTGTCTGCCCGGCACCAACGACAACACGCGCTGACCACCGGGACCACTCAGCGACACAAAGTTGCCACTGATTTCCTTTACGATAAACTGGCCCACCACACTGCCTTTTGCAACGATCTGCGCATCGAGCACGGCGTACCTGCTACTCGGGCCATCGACAACCGCCGTCAGCTTGGGCAATGCCTCTGCGTTTTCACTGTCGTCGTCGGGTTTTCGCAGCGGCATCACCAGCGCTTGCGTTTTCTCAACTCGCCCTTCTGCGTGGAAGGGGTCACGCTGCGCCAGTCCCAACGCACTCGCGCCTGCCAAGTCAGCACGTAACGAGGAACCCTCCGCGGCATGCGATGCATTCAGCCGGGAGGAAACTACTGGGGCCGTGGGCGATCCGCCTTCATCATCGCGAGGGGCAACAACGACACTCTCGGCGTCCCCCTCACTCGCATCACCCAGCATCGGCGCAACACTCTGGTAGACAAAGTACCCCGCTGCAAGCGCCAGGCCACCGACGACATAGGGGTTGTTCAACCACTGCTTCATAGGCCTGCCTCACTCAAGGGCGACGCAGCGGCCACCAATGCCGAGCTTCCCGTCGTCAAGGTGTCATCGACGCGAACCCACAATGCTGTTTCAATGCGCATTTTTTGGGCCCCTCCACCTTGGCCGACGACTTCCATGGACGTCAGCGATTGCCGCCATGGCTGCTCATGCAAATGGCGCCCAAACGCCAGCAACTTGCCAAAACCGTTGTGCTTATCCTTGCCAGGCACGACCAGCGAGAACACCAACGGCGCCGCTCGCACACTCTCCAAACCTTCAACATCGTATTCCGGCAGAAACCGATAGCTCATTTCCAAGCCAGCCGACATCGCGGCAGCGCTCTGTGTGTTTAAGAAGTCGGCTAGTGCTGTGTAACCGGGCAGCACAAGACCATTGGCATCGTGCACGCGCTGACGCAGCAGCACCAGTTCCGTATCCAAATCCAGGGCTCGCAGACGCTCAACGTCTTCAGCCAGCTTGAGGTAACGCAAGGTATCGGCTGTCAGCGCATCCACCAAGGAAATACGGTGATTCAGGCTCCACCACACGCCCACACAGGACACTATGCCAAGCAGGATAAACAGGAAGTAACGACCACGCGTCTGAATGTACTGTTTGATGACATGATCAACAAAACGCGATAACCGCATCACCAAAGCCGGTG
>DOIU01000318.1:0-403 GCA_003511825.1 Gammaproteobacteria bacterium
CAAATAGTAAAGGAAGTACTTGTTAGTCCTGTTCCCAACGAATCTAAGTAGTCAGGGGGATTGATCGCGTGCTTGAAAACTACTTTCCAATCTTGGTGTTTATCGCCATAGGTATCGCGATGGGTGTTGCGCTCATCGGTGCAGGGTGGTTTATCGGCCCAAATAATCCTCACAGCGACAAAAACTCCCCCTACGAATGCGGATTTGAGGCGTTTGAAGACGCCCGCATGAAGTTTGATATCCGCTACTACCTCGTTGCCATCCTCTTCATTATCTTCGATTTGGAAATCGCCTTTCTGTTTCCTTGGGCGGTCGTGCTCGACAAATTATCGGCTGCGGGTTTTATCGCGATGGCGGTGTTCCTCGGCATTCTCGTTGTTGGTTTCATTTACGAGTGGAAAAA
>DOIU01000318.1:722-5019 GCA_003511825.1 Gammaproteobacteria bacterium
GTTTCATTTACGAGTGGAAAAAGGGGGCACTGGAATGGGAATAGAAGGCGTACTTGAGCAAGGCTTTGTGACAACACAAGCCGATAAATTGATCAACTGGGCGCGAACGGGCTCTATGTGGCCAATGACCTTTGGTTTGGCGTGCTGCGCGGTGGAAATGATGCATGCCGGTGCATCCCGCTATGATCTCGACCGGTTTGGCGTGATCTTTCGCCCAAGCCCTCGACAGTCAGACGTGATGATTGTTGCGGGTACCTTAACCAACAAAATGGCGACTGCCTTGCGCAAAGTCTACGATCAAATGCCCGATCCGAAGTGGGTTATTTCGATGGGCTCTTGCGCAAACGGCGGTGGCTATTACCACTATTCTTACGCGGTTGTACGCGGGTGCGATCGCATCGTGCCCGTGGATGTGTATGTGCCCGGCTGCCCGCCAACGGCGGAGGCACTGTTGTACGGAATACTGCAGCTACAAAACAAAATAAAAAATACACATACGATCGCTCGCTGAGCCATTAACGATATCGCCACTATGAGCAAGCCGTTACACAAACTGGCGGATGTCTTGCGACGGAGGTTTGGGTCGCAGATTGACGCTTGTACGGAGCAGGATGACGAGCTGACCGTCGATGTCGCTCCAAAGAATCTTATCGCTGTCTGCACGACGCTGCGCGATGATCCAGGCTTTTCTTATGAACAGCTAATCGATCTCTGCGGTGTGGACTACTTGCAGTTTGGCTTGGCGGAATGGCGCGAGGATACCAGTGATGGGGCTGGGTTCAGTCGAGGTGTGGCACCCGTGTCAGCGGGACGCTTGCATTTTGGTGATACTGCGGTTACCGCTGAGTCTGAGCAGCCGCGCTTTGCCGTGGTCTTGCATCTTTTGTCATATCGCCATAACCGCCGCTTGCGTTTGCGCTGCTATGCTGACGATCCGCAAATGCCCGTTGTGCCCTCAGTTACAGGGCTTTGGTCCTCTGCTGATTGGGCTGAAAGAGAAGCATTTGATATGTATGGCATTCTCTTCGACGGCCATCAGGATTTGCGCCGCCTGCTCACGGATTATGGCTTCGTCGGGCATCCGTTTCGTAAAGACTTCCCCTTGGTAGGGAATGTTGAAATGCGCTACGACCCCGAGCAGGAGAGAGTCATTTACGAGCCTGTGTCTATCGAGACTCGGGTGCTCGTCCCACGCGTCATTCGTCCGGTGGTCGAGACAGAGATCCCGCCTGCAGATGTGGCAGAGGAAGCGTAGATGCCCGAGATTCGTAACTACACACTAAACTTCGGACCCCAGCATCCTGCCGCACATGGTGTTCTCAGGCTTGTATTAGAGATGGATGGTGAAGTGGTTGAACGCGCTGATCCGCACATTGGCCTCCTGCACCGTGGCACCGAAAAACTCGCAGAGAATAAGCCCTATAACCAAAGTATCGGTTATATGGATCGCCTCGATTACGTCTCCATGATGTGTAATGAGCACGCCTATGTGCTCGCAATAGAGAAGCTGCTGGGCGTGGAAGTGCCCGAGCGTGCCCAATATATCCGGGTGATGTTCGATGAGATCACTCGGATTCTCAACCATCTCTTGTGGATTGGTGCACACGGCCTCGACGTGGGGGCCATGGCCATGTTTCTTTACGCGTTCAGAGAGCGTGAAGATCTCATGGATGTTTATGAGGCAGTGTCTGGCGCGCGCTTACATGCAACGTATTACAGGCCTGGAGGGGTTGCGCGTGATCTTCCCGATACCATGCCACAGTACGAAGTGACGCGTTGGCGCAGTAAATCTCAGGCCACCCGCCTTAACGAAAACCGTCAAGGTAGTCTGCTGGATTTCCTCGAGGACTTTACCCAGCGATTTCCGGGATACGTGGATGAGTATGAAACCCTGCTCACTGACAATCGTATCTGGAAGCAACGTTTGGTGGATATCGGCGTGGTGTCACCGGAACGTGCGCTGCAGATGGGGTTCACAGGGCCGATGCTGCGAGGCTCAGGTATTGAGTGGGATTTGCGTAAAAAACAGCCTTATGAGGTGTATAACAAGCTGCAGTTTGATATCCCTGTGGGGACGAATGGCGACAGTTACGACCGCTACCTCGTGCGCATGGAAGAGATGCGTCAGTCCAATACCCTCATCCAACAATGCATCGCATGGTTGCGAGAAAATCCTGGGCCTGTATTAACGGAAGATCATAAGGTTGCCCCCCCTCGCCGTGCCGAAATGAAAGAAGACATGGAAGCGTTGATCCACCATTTCAAGCTGTTTACTGAAGGCTTCTGTGTGCCTGAGGGAGAAGTGTACTGCGCGGTGGAGCATCCCAAAGGGGAGTTTGGTATCTATCTGATTTCTGACGGTGCCAATAAACCCTACCGCGTCAAAATACGTGCACCGGGCTTTGCGCACATGTCGGGGCTGGACGAGATGGTGCGAGGCCACATGTTGTCCGATGTTGTCGCCATCATTGGCACGCAAGACATCGTCTTTGGGGAGGTTGATCGATGAGCGTGGCAGAAGCGCAAGTGCTGAGCCAACACACCATTGATGAAATTGATGAGTGGCTGTCGCGCTATCCCGCCGACCGTCGTGAATCGGCAGTCCTGGGCGCCTTGCGCGCCGCGCAACATCAGAACGAAGGCTACTTGACCACCGACATGATGGATGCGATCGCCGACTACATCGGGATGCCCAAAATCGCCGTGTACGAGGTGGCCAGCTTTTATTCCATGTTCGAGCTGGAGCCTGTCGCGCGCCACAACGTGGCAATCTGCACCAACATCAGCTGTATGCTGATGGGCAGTGAATGCATCGTGAACCATGTGGAGAACAAGCTGGGTATCAAATTGGGTGAAAGCACGCCTGATGGCAGGATCTATTTGAAGGTCGAAGAGGAATGCCTCGCTGGCTGTGCGGGTGGCCCCATGATGCAAGTGGATCACGTCTACCACACGCGACTGACGCCTGAGAAGGTGGACGACATTCTCGATGGTTTGGAGTAAGTAATGGCGTTGCTACAGAATCAAGTGTGTTTTACAACTCTGGATTTCCAAGATCCGCACAGCTATGAAAACTACTGCAAAATTGGCGGTTATCAGGCGTGGCAGAATATTCTGTCTCAAGGCACAACGCCCGATGAAGTGATTGAGATTGTGAAGGCGTCGGGCCTGCGTGGTCGCGGCGGTGCGGGTTTCCCGACCGGGCTGAAATGGAGTTTCATGCCAAAGCCGACTGACGATAGCCAAAATTATCTCGTGGTCAATTCTGACGAATCTGAACCCGGCACGTGTAAAGACCGCGATATCTTGCGCTTTAATCCGCATGCCTTGGTCGAGGGTATGTTAATCGCGAGTTATGCGGTAGGTGCCGCAGTTGCATATAATTATATGCGAGGCGAATTCATGGATGAGCCTTACGCGCGCTTTACCCAAGCACTCCAAGAGGCGCGTGATCATGGCTGGATAGGTCGGGACATCCAGGAGTCGGGCGTGGATATTGAGCTTTATGCCACGTTGGGGGCAGGGGCTTATATCTGTGGTGAAGAGACCGCCTTGCTTGAGTCCCTGGAGGGTAAAAAAGGCCAGCCGCGCTTCAAGCCGCCATTCCCCGCGAATGTGGGGCTCTATGGCAAGCCAACCACAATCAATAACACCGAATCTATTTCCTCTGTGCCCGCTATTTTGCGCAATGGCGCGGAGTGGTTTGCAAGCCTTGGCATCGAAAACGCCGGCGGGCAAAAGCTGTTTTCGGTTTCTGGGCATGTTGCGAATCCAGGCAACTTTGAAATCAGCCTCGGCACGCCATTTCGCGAGCTTCTGGCCTTGGCCGGGGGGATCTGGCATGACCGGGCGTTCAAGGCGTGTTTCCCGGGCGGGTCTTCGGTGCCTGTGGTGCCGGCGGAATCCATGCTCGACGCTAATATGGATTACGACTCGATTGCCAAGTTAGGGTCCATGCTGGGGTCCGGCGCTGTGATTGTCATGGATGAAACCACGGATATGGTCAAAGCGCTACAGCGAATATCCCGGTTCTATTTCTCTGAATCCTGCGGCCAATGCACGCCTTGTCGAGAGGGGACAGGCTGGATGTATCGTATGATCACGCGCATCGTTGAAGGCAAAGGCATGCCAGAAGACATTGCCAAGCTTGAGGATGTGGCCGGGAAAATCGCGGGACGAACGATCTGTGCACTTGGCGACGCAGCGGCCATGCCCGTGCAGAGCTTCCTCAAGCACTACCGACACGAGTTTGAATACTACATCACGCACCAACGCAGTTTGGTCGGTGAGAAACTGG
>DOIU01000133.1 GCA_003511825.1 Gammaproteobacteria bacterium
GCCCAGTTCGGACCCTTCGCGGGAGAAGGCACGGTGGAAGGCGACTTGCAACAACTACAACTGGATCACCGCTCCAGCGGTACGGCGCAGACAGTGCTGTCCACCGTTGTACAGAGCGTGCTCACACAACCAGCGTGGGACGGCACGCTCACTCTCAAGAGTGAGGATCTCGGCAAGCTCTCCGAAGCATTACAGGCCGTGCCTCTGAACGCCACACTGAACACGCAAGGAAATCTTGAAGAGTTCTCTCTCGACGGCCTGATAAACACACGCCATCCAGAGAGCGGTGACGCCACCGTGGCGTTGGCCTTAACGGGTGCTCTGCCCACGCTGCATATCGAACGACTGTCGCTGACCACGCCGGCCAATAAGGGCGCGTTCAACGCCCAGGGTACGCTGAATATCGAGACCTTGGCGAGTGACCTTCAGGGCGAGTGGCAGCGCTTGTCCTGGCCGATCATCACTGACCCCCAGTTCGTCAGCCCCCGAGGGAAATTCTCCGCCCAGGGGTCAGGCGAGGACGTGTCCGTGGCACTGAACGCCGAACTGCTTGACGGTACTTTGGACATCACAGGCGATGCCCAATGGGCGCCGCAGGTTGCCTGGTCGAGCCAAATACAGGCCTCCTCGATCAATCCGGGCGTGGCCTGGCCGGAAGCACCCGGGGATATTCACCTCACGCTCACCAGCGAAGGCACACTGCAAGACGGCGAGCCACATCTGAGTGCAACGCTGTCTCAGCTGACAGGCCAATTGCGTGATCGCGCCTTGTCCGGCAGTGGGCAGGTCAACGTCGCCGGGCAACGCATCACGGTTGACCAACTGGACGTGAAAAATGGTCGCAACCGTCTGCAGGCGCATGGCGTGATTGATGAAACGCTCGCGCTTGATTGGCAACTGGCCATGCCGGAACCACAATCCCTGTTGCCGGCACTGCGCGGCCAAGTGCATGGCCAAGGCACGCTGAGCGGCACGGTGGCACAGCCACAAACACAGCTCACGCTTAACGTTGAGGCGCTGGCGTACCTTGAACACGCCGTTGAACACCTGGCGCTCGAGGGTGACCTGGACCTGAGTGGTGGCCAGCGCTCAACGCTCACGCTGCAAGCACGCGGTATCCAATCGGCCGACCAGGTGATTCGCACACTGGACCTGCAAGGTCAAGGGACGCCCGATGCGCACTCCTTGGTGCTGGACGCTGACACCGCACACGGCCAAATCGCCGTCGCTGCCGAGGGCGGCCTCAAGGCATCGACGTGGGCTGGACAACTGCAACAGCTGGCTCTGTTACAAACCCCCGCCGGCGATTGGCGACTGCGCGCACCTGTCGCCGTCACAGCCTCGGCGCAACAAGCGTCCGCAGACATGCTCTGCCTGGACAGCGACCCAAGCGCCATCTGTCTCAACGGGAAGTGGTCAGCAACGGCCGGGACGGAAGCGAAGCTGGAGGTCACCGCGCTGGACCCGCAGCGATTCCATGCCTATTTGCCCGAAGCCGTGGCCGTGGAGACCGCCATTGACGCCAAGGCAGATGCACAAGTGAGCGCACAAGGAAAGATCACCGCCGACGCCCGCGTCGACCTGCAGCCTGGCCGCATCACGCTGGATACCGGCGATGCGCCCTTTGATATCGATCTGGAAGCCAGCCAACTCACCGCACAAGTGCGCGACGACACGGTAGACAACCAGCTGGCACTCAAGCTCGGCGCGCTCGGCCACGTAAACGCCGAGGCCCGCGTTACCGCTCTGCAAACGGCGCCACGCATCGACGCCAGCGTGGCGGCCAAGATCGTCGACCTCAGTGGCCTCGGCGCGCTGGTCCCGCAACTGGACGCCGTCCAGGGTCAAATCAATGCCGATATCCGCGCCCAAGGTGATATAGCAACACCGACCCTGGACGGCGTGGTTGCGCTGCAGGATTTTGCCGCTGAAGTCCCGCAAGTCGCATTGCGTATCGAAGACACCCAGCTCAATCTCGAAAGTGATGGCAAAGGCCCACTGGCAATCAGCGGCAGTAGCCACTCGGGTAAGGGACACTTGTCATTATCGGGTGAAATTGACCCGCAATCCGGCAAATTGGCGCTGACCATCGAGGGCGAAGATTTTCAGGTCGCAAACACGGCGCAGATCAAAGCGCGCATCAACCCCGCGATGCAGATCGCCATGGATAACACCGGCATGCGCGTCGACGGCGAGCTGCATATCCCCATGGCCCATATCAACGCCAACGGCGGCAACAGCGATATTGCAACCGTCGGCGTCTCCGGTGACGTAGAGATCATCGAAGACGATAACGCCGCGCCCCCGGAAAAAGAGGCGCGCAAGGTCAATCTGAATCTGAACATCGTCCTCGGCGACGACATTCGCGTCGAAGCCGGCGACTTTCGCGGTGCACTGCAAGGCAGCCTGCTGGTTGAGCAAACGCCTGAAATTGCACCGCGTGGCACCGGCACCATTGAAGTGCTCAACGGCGACTATGTCGTCTATGGTCAGCAGCTCAATATGCAGCGTGGGCGGATTCTGTTCGGCGGTGGGCCGATTGACAACCCGCAGCTAGATATGGACGTCGCGCGCATCGTTGATGCCTATCAAGTCACCGCCGGGGCCAAGATTCGTGGCTCCGCGCAAGCACCCCTGCTGCAGCTTTACTCGGAACCGTCCATGCCCGACGCCAGCGTACTGTCGTATATTTTGCTCGGCCAACCGCCGGGGACGAAAGGCGGCAGTTACACACTTGGCAAATACCTGACACCGGACTTGTATGTCAGCTACGGCATCGGCCTGTTTAACGCGATCAATACCTTTAATTTGCGCTACAAGCTCACGGACAAACTCGCCGTGCAAGCGGCATCGAACACCGCCAGCAGCGCGGACTTGATCTATACCATCGAACGCTAGGCAAACAATCCTGCCGGCCCAACGGGCACAATGCCAGTCGGATTCAAGGCCTCAATCGAGTAGTCACCGGCTTTGATGCGGTCGATAGTGACCGTCTCTGCCATCCCCGACAGAGCCTAAATCCACTGCCTATAGGCACACGTCTGGGGATAGTCGCGAAGCGGCTGAAGGCTGGATAGGCGAGATTGAGAAAGACAGTCAAAAGACGCGCCGAGACAGGCCATCATTGCCCTGACCTACACGGATGTAGGTCAGGCACGTAAGCAGGAGCGGTAAACGTTGCCACCGCTTGAGTTAGCGTGGCTACACCCTCGAGGACGCGTCTTGCAGCTGAGCTGTCTGGTCACCTATACAGGTAGCATTTGATGATTACACTACCTGCACAGGTTTGTTGCGCTTTTCCGCTATCAGGAAAACCGCCTATTCAGTGGCCGCCGAACACGCTGAATGGGCAAACTGAGACGCCATCTCAAACTCAGACATCTGCGGTTTTTCTTTCCCAGTAACGCAGCCCGTGGGCGAAGAAAACAGCACCGTTGAGTCCTCATACAAGCGTCGCTCCCAACTGGTGATAACGCCTTCAGCATCCATCAACGGAAAGATATAGACGGGTGTCAACACCGCCAACCACTCTCGCCCCTTGCCTGGGAGAACATTGACCTCCATATGGCCATAGTGCTTGCCACCTGACATCAGGCGTGGTCCCTCCCAGACTTCCGGCGCATCAAGATGTGCGAGAAACAGTTGATGGGGATTCTCAGTGGCGTGCTCATAAAGGCCATCCTCGCCCATATAAGGTCCCCGCAAGCCATCACCACCGATTCCGATATCAAAGAAATGCACGCCATCCACCAAAGAATGCTCATACATCTCATCGTGTCCAGAAAACACCGCATCCACGCCATACTTGGCAAATAATTCGGTCAGTACGCGCATAGGCTGCCCCGATTGGGCATCCTCGCCAGCACTTTGGCCATTCTCTCCGGATGGGTAGCCGTGCGGTCCAACGGAGTAAGGACTGTGATGGAACTGCACAAACGTAAACAAGCTATGTGCCTGAGCATCGGCCAGTTGTGTTTCTAGCCATTGGTATTGCTCAGATCCGGGGTTGAAGTCCGGTGCCTCACCACCGTTAGCTTCGCCCGCCAGGTAGAGATTGGTATCTTTGCTGATATCGCTGTCGTCACCGTTACTGCTATCAAGGGTGATATACGTCACCGGTCCATAGTCGACGCGATAGTAGCGGTCATCCAGATACGCCTTGCCCGATCCATTGTCGGGTGTCTCAAAATACGTCCGATAACGCGCCATCGCCTGTTGCGCCAGCTCGCTGGT
>DOIU01000143.1 GCA_003511825.1 Gammaproteobacteria bacterium
CGGAGTAGACATCAAAGATAAAGATCTTATTGGTGTCCAAACCGCCATCCCACAGGTATTTTCTATCGTCCGTAAACCCTGAATGATGCGCCTCGTTGCGACCGCCTACGGACAGTGAATGAACGACTTTTCCGTAGTTGGCCGACGCTGGATTGACGTCAACGGTCACGAGTTTGTCTTGTTCATCGCCGAGGCCCTCCACGCCCAATGTCCAGACGTAGATAAAATCTTCTTGTCCAACAATTTTTGCCATGTAAGGCGACATGCAGGTTTCGTCAGCGAGGGTAGATTGTGTCGGAATCGCGGCCAGTAATAAGCCGATAATAGATGACGCCAAAAGTGATTTGAGCCGTTGGGCACAGGTATATCGTTTCATGCGCTTTCCTCTCTCCGGTACAAATGTCTTTTTATCGTGTTGTCACGTCGGGTCAGCAATAGGCGAGGATTGCTGATGCGTGACTTTTTTCTTGATGACTTGCGCTTAATTATGCAGACTCGAAAGGGCGTCAAACAGGTTGAGATGAGCCATGACCGTGTCAGATGTGCCAGTTGTTGATGTTTTGATACTCGGTTTGGATGGCATCATGGGGTACACGCTCAGTGGACCTTTCGATGTTTTTTCGTCAGTTGGCGCCTGTTGGGAAAGTGTTTCGGGCGAGCGCGCTCAAGTGCGTTTTAAGGTCGAGATCGTTGGGACACACCCCGGGCCTATCAGAACATTTAATAATCTCACGCTCGATTGCACGTGTCAGATTGCCGATGTAGAAACGGCAGACTTAATTATTGTGCCCTCCATTTCACCCGGTGGAGATGGTGCTATTTCGTTGCCGGCTCATTTGCTGGCATGGTTGCGAAAACAGCATGCCCAGGGCGCGGTATTAGCCAGCATTTGTGCGGGTAGCTTTGTGTTGGCAGAAGCGGGATTGTTGGATAATCGTCGTGCCACAACGCACTGGGCTTACCGCGACCAGTTTAGTACCTTGTACCCACGCGTTCATTTGCAGCGAGATGCGCTCATGACCGACGAAAACCGGCTGATTTGTGCCGGCGGTTCAGCGTCTTGGCAATACCTCACATGCTATCTGTTAGAGCTGTTTGGTGGTGAAGATGTTGCGCATCATGCCAACCGCTTTTTTCTCTTAAATGGCGTGTTTGATAAACAAACGCCTTGTATTGCACTGGCTGCAAACCTGTCTGAGAATGACATGATTGTTCGCGAGGTGCAGCAGTGGATGCAGGCCCATTTGCAGATGCCGGATTTGTTAGCCAAAGCTGTGATTTACAGTGGTTTACCCGAACGTACGTTTAAACGTCGCTTTAAGTTGGCGACGCAGCAGACACCGGTAGAGTACATTCAGAACATTCGCATCGAGAAAGCAAAACGATTACTGGAAAAGCGTTCTAATACAATCATGGATATCTCCGAGAAAATTGGATACTCCGAGGAAAGTTCTTTCAGGCGTTTATTCAAGCGCAAAGTTGGTGTGACGGCTACCGAGTATCGTCGTGCTTTTGCACGGCCAGGTGCTGTTTAATACCGCGAAATTCCGGTAGGCTGGTCTCTCGTGGGTAAGTTGTTCTAACCAGGGCGCTTAACTATTCAGTCTTAAATATACAAGGCTGTTCATTTCGGGATGTGATCCTGTTTTTTTATATCTAAAATGAGGAGGTAAGGCTATGTCAATCGGCAAGGCGTTGACTGTGCTGGTTGTTTTGGGGCTTTCGGGCGTTGTGCAGGCGGAAGATCGACCTGTGGTTGCAGTGCAACGTCTGACCCTGGAGTCCGTGCAGAGTGTTTTGTCCGCTGCCATTGAAGAGTGTCGAAAGCAAGGCACGCAAGTCACCGTCACCGTCGTTGATAAAAACGGGACTGTGCAAGGTGTCGCGAGAGATACGCTGGCGCCTCCGGTTTCACTGGGTATCAGTCGAGAAAAGGCGTACACAGCGGCCAACTTCAGCGTTGCAACATCAGAGTTGGGTGATTTGGCCAAGTCACCAATTGGCGCGGTGGATAACGTCACGATGTCAGCCGGCGGTATCGTGATTGAGGCTGGCGGCGTGATTTACGGTGGCGTTGGGGTGAGCGGTGCACCGTCTGGGCAAATTGATGAAGACTGCGCGCGCGCAGGGCTCGCTGCCATTTCTGATGATCTGGAAATGATGGAGTAAAGAAAGCGTCGCAATTATTGCGCGCGCGACTGCGAATGGACCGTGGCGGGGGTGTACGCTGCCGTCACGGAGCCATCGCGCGTTTGCAGAAAGTGCTTAATGCCGTTTGCAATGGCAAGCTCCAGTTTGTCGACGTAAGTACTGTCGGTGAGGCGCTTCTCTTCTTCGGGGTTACTCAGGCAAGTAACCTCGATTAAGGCGCCCGGTATTGTGTTTTGCGAGAGTATGCGCATGGAGTCGGTTTTCAGTCCGGCGTTGACGGACACCGGATTGTGGCGCTTTACCGTATTGAATACTTCGCTCTGGACCGCGCTTGCCAGCGCTCGTGAAATCTCGATGTTCCTGTCACTGGACTTGATATAAAACTGGTTCTGTTCGGGATGCAGTCGGCGGTTGACCTTGTAGTAGGATTCAACCAGCGTAATGTGTTTTTGTGGCAGCGCGTTGAGGTGTAAAGACAGCACAAAGTCAGCACCGATGCGCTCGATGATATCGGTGCGGTTGTTAATGTTAATGGTGCTGTCGTCGTGGCGAGTGAGCGCAACATGGAGCTTGTCCACGGATCGCAGCTCGTCACGCACAGCTTTCGCCAAATGCAGGGTGACATCTTTTTCCATCAGGCCGTTCTTGCCGATGGCGCCGGGGTCAATGCCGCCATGGCCCGCATCTATGGCAATGATGGTGTAGCGCTCGATTTGATTATTTGTATCGGCCCGAGCCGGTTGCTTCGTGTGGGCGCTCGCAGTTGTCGATTCGTGTGGTGCGCTGAGGGTCGCGCGCACAATGATGACCATGGCGCAGCCGATGGTGATGGCGCTGAGTATAGCCACACGATGAGCGCGCAAGTGGGAAACCCAGTGTTCTGGCAGCGGTACCATGTCGTTTGCACGCAGCAGTAAACGCCTGAGTGTGGAGCGGATTTTTTGGGGCGCGAGTCGCTGACGCAGAAGTCGCTGGAATAGGGCATGGTATGAACGCATACCCCTTGAGTGTATAAGCAATCCGGGATTTTTCATCCCGGATGAACAATAATTTATTGAGTCGCAGTTACTCTTAAGCTTCAGCAGGCGTCTAGCGCTTGCTGAAAGTCGGCTTCGAGATCGCTGTAGTCTTCGATACCCACCGAGAGGCGAACGGTGGCGTCCCCGATGCCCATCTCTGCGCGTCTCTCTGGCCCCATCTCATGGTAAATCGTTTGTGCCACCGGCAGTGCCAGGGTGCGATTGTCACCCAGGTTGGTCGAAATAATGGCGAGCCGCAGTTTGTCCAGGAAGGCCAGGCAGTCGATGGTCTCGATTAACTCAATGCTCATGATCGCACCGGGGTATCGAAACAGCTGCTTGGTGCGCGCGTTCTGGGGGTGCTGTGCTAAGCCTGGGTAGTAGACTTTGTTGACTTTGGGATGTGTGGAAAACCACGCCGCCAGTTTGGCTGCATTGGCGCACGCGGCGGGCATGCGCAGTGCGAGTGTTTCGGCGCCCGTTGCAATGGTATGCGCTACGTGGGGGGCGAGGGTTGCGCCCGTATCCCGCAAGCCTTTCTTACGGATTTGTTGCAGTCCCCATCGACTCGGATCGCCGCTGCGGTATTGCGGCAGGATGTTGTCAAAACGTGTCCAGTCAAACGTCCCGCAATCTGTGATAGAGCCACCCAGCGCGTTGCCGTGTCCACAAATGTATTTTGAGAGCGAATTGATGACCAAACCGGCCTTCACTGTTTTTGGATGAAACAGGTAGGGGGAGGTCATCGTGTTGTCGATAACGTATAACACGTTTGGCTCGGCGCACAATTGGCCGATGGCATCTAGGTCACTGACTTGTGTGCATGGGTTGGCGATGGTTTCCGTGAAGACCAGTCGTGTTGTCGGTCGACACGCTTCACGCACATGATTGACATCGGTGGCGTCCACGAAGGTGACCTCAATCCCGAAATTCGCCAATGTCATCAAGAAGCTGTTGGTGTTGCCAAACAGGTAAGTGCTTGAAACCACGTGGTCGCCTGATTTCAGCAGCGACAACATGGTCGCCGTGATTGCGGCCATGCCCGTTGAGAAGCAAATGCTGGCGATGCCTTGCTCCATACCAGTGATTTTGTCCTCCAACGCGTTGACGGTGGGATTGACTTGGCGACTGTAGGTAAAGCCTGCCTGTTTACCCTGGAAGACGTCAGCGATTCCCTGGCCCGACGGCTGGCCGTACGCGATGGAGGTATGGATGGGCTTATGCAACGAGCCATGCTCAATCGCGTTTTGTCGATCGCTGTGCAAGATGCCGGTGGTAAATCCGCGGTTAGTCATGCTGTGTCCCAAAGGTGGCGGGGAAGGGCAGGGCACCGCGATGATCACGGTTACCCGTTGTGTCTGTCAATGAGTATACAAAACCGGGCGAGTTGGGAAAAACACTCGCCCGTGTTGGCAGTGAAGTGCGGTCGAAGCTCTGGCTTATGCCTGGGCGCGCGAGGCGCGCTTGCGTTCGTGCTCAAGGAGGAACTTCTTGCGAATGCGGATGGACTCTGGCGTCACCTCCACCAGCTCATCGTCATCGATAAACTCCAGCGCCTGCTCGAGAGACATCTTCACCGGCGGCGTCAGTACGATGTTCTCATCACTGCCGGCAGCGCGGATATTGGTGAGTTGCTTGGCTTTCAGCGCATTCACAGTCAGATCATTGCCGCGCGAGTGAATGCCAATGACTTGGCCTTCATACACTTGCTCGCCGTGGTCAATCATCATACGGCCGCGTTCCTGGAGATTGAAAATGGCAAATCCGAGTGCCTTGCCCGTTGCATTGGCGATCAATGAGCCATTGATGCGCTGGCCGATAGTCGCCTGAATGGCGGGACCATAATGCTCGAAGCTGCTGTAGAGCAGGCCGGTGCCGGATGTGGCGGTCAGGAATTCCGTTCGAAAACCAATGAGGCCGCGTGATGGCATCAGGTACTCTAGGCGCACGCGACCTTTGCCGTCGGGCACCATATTTTTGAGTTCGCCCTTTCGTTCGCCCAGTTTTTCCATGATGGCGCCCTGATGGCGGTCTTCAATGTCCACAGTTAAGCTTTCGTAGGGTTCCTCGCGGTCGCCCGCATCATTGGTGCGCATGATCACCTCGGGGCGACTCACGTCCAGCTCGTACCCGTCACGACGCATATTCTCGATCAGAATAGACAGGTGCAATTCGCCCCGTCCAGAGACGCGATACTTCTCGGCGTCTTCGGTGGTTTCAACGCGCAGTGCAACGTTGTGAATGAGTTCTTGTTGCAAGCGATCCCAGATGTTTCTACTGGTGACGTATTTCCCTTCCTGCCCGGAGAAAGGCGAGGTGTTGGGTTGAAACGTCATGCTGATCGTTGGCTCGTCAACGCTCAGTGCCGGCAGCGCTTCCACTGCGGTTGGATCACAGACCGTGTCGGAGATATTCAGCGGGTCAATGCCCGTGATGGCGACGATATCGCCGGCGCTTGCGCTCTCGACCTGGACGCGCTCAAGCCCATGAAAGCCGAGCACTTGTTGGATTTTGCCGTTGCGCACGTCTCCGTCTCGGTCGATCACTTTGACCGCCTGGGGCGCATTGACTTGGCCGCGCTTGATGCGCGCGATGCCGATAACGCCGACGTAGCTGTTGTAGTCCAGCGAGGAAATTTGCATTTGCAGCGGGCCTTCTTCGTCGACGTCGGGGTGTGACACATGGTTGACGATGGCTTTCAGCAGCGGGGTCATGTCACCTTCGGTGATGTCGGGTTCTGTCCCGGCGTAGCCGTTCACCGCAGAGGCATAGATGACCGGGAAGTCGAGCTGTTCATCGTTCGCGCCTAAGTTGTCAAACAGATCAAAGGTTTGATCGAGGGCCCAGTCGGGGCGTGAGCCTTCGCGATCAATCTTGTTGATCACGACCAGCGGACGAAAGCCCATCGCAAATGCCTTCTGGGTCACGAAACGGGTTTGCGGCATCGGGCCTTCAGCGGCGTCAACCAGCAACAAGACGCTGTCAACCATCGACAAGACGCGTTCGACTTCGCCGCCAAAGTCAGCGTGACCGGGCGTATCGACGATGTTGATGCGGTAGTCGTTCCAGCGAATGGCGGTGTTTTTGGAGAGAATAGTGATTCCTCGTTCCTTCTCCAGTTCATTGGAGTCCATTACCCGTTCATGCGGCACATTGCGTGAATCCAGTGTTCCCGACTGTTGTAAGAGTTGGTCAACCAGTGTTGTCTTGCCGTGGTCAACATGGGCGATAATGGCGATGTTGCGGAGGTTTTCAATCACGAGAGGTCTCTGTGCCCGGCGCACCGGAACATGCATTGGAAAAAGCCGGGCATTATAAGTCAAGCACGTGAATATACCTATGGTTGCCAGAGCATCAAGTCGATGACATGCGCTAAAATACTCTGAACTAACCAACTTTTAACCTGAAATCCCACAAAATGCGCCAATGTGGGGCGATACAAGGAGCGGCCTTTCGTGCAAGGTCGCCGGAGCGAGGGTAGTAGTCAGACGATGGAAGCACAGCATCTCGATCACTTGGTCACCGAAATTGCCGCGTTTCGAAGTCATTTCTCCGTCATTTTTCTCGCGACGGTGGACGCTGATGGCCAGCCGGAGTCCAGCCACGCGCCCTTTGTCATGGATGACCAAGGCAGTTTTTATGTGCTGATCAGTGGCCTGGCCCGACACACCCGCAACCTTATGGTAAACCCTCAGGCCAGTGCGCTCTTACTTGAAGAAGCTGGAGACCGATCCAATCCCTTTGCGCTTAAGCGTTTGCAGTACACCTGCGAGGCGCAGGTGATTGGGCGTGACAGTGATCCTGATGGGCGTGAGCGTATTCTGGCAATGATGCGCGAGCGCTTTGGGCGAGTTATCGAGACGTTAAGTGCGCTGGGGGATTTTCAGTTGGTGCGTTTGCGGCCCATTGCGGGTAAGTATGTGAAGGGATTTGCGAAGACGTATACGTTAACGGGAGAGGAGCTCGGGAACATTGCGCATGTGAACCCTGCGCGTGATTAGCTGGCGCAGGCAAACGTGCTTGCGCCAGCGTTGTATCAATTGATGCTGAAGGTCGGAATTTTCTTACGGCTTGCAACGCGAGGCGAGAAGCAAGATAGACTGTAGAGTCCCGGATTGATGTCCAACTGTGCATTGAAGTCAGAGATCACGGTTTTTGCGAAGCTCTCCGCCCAGTGGGGCAAAACCCCGAACTGCATGTATTGCGCGAACAGCAAATTGATTTCATCTTCGTCGGCGCAGGCGCCGTGCCAATTCAGATACGCTTGTTTCAGTACCTGGTATTCACCCGTTTTCAGTATTGTCGCAGCCTGTACAAATGCGTTCATGTCAGAAGCTCCATATTTTTGTTGTAGCGAGTGCTTTTGCGGGTTGACCTTTAACTCCCTGTAATCCCCTGCTTGTCAAAGCATGTCAAAAATATCGGCCTGTTATCAGCCATTTGTAGAAATTTGCCTACAGCTCGATTAAAACTCACTGGCCTGATCACAATCCAGGGAATAATTAACATTGCCGCGGTGAATAATGCCGCCGATGCGTGTTCAGTCAGTATTCAGCGCGTTCCTGTATAATCGGACGTCACAACACCCAAAAAATTCGCAGTTTTTTTGACGCTCTGTTGTGTATGGGCGGTCGACCTGTATTAAGTAAACACAGATTGGCCACGAAAGTATGTTAAGCCTTGTAAAGGATCGAGGGTAGGACGAGTGATTCCAGCGCAGGTCTCCACGCGCTATACCCCGCATCTGATGCACCAAGATATTGTTTTATCAACGAATCATGATGCTTATAAAGTCTAGTTCAAACAATCGTAACCGTTTGCTGCTGATCGCGCTGATGGTTCTTGTCAGCGCGTGTAGCACAGTACCCCGTGAAATCCGAGACGCTCCCGAGTCTAGCCCTTCTCTCGCTGCGGTGCAACAAAATCCTAAAGCGGTGCAGACTGCAACCGTTCGATGGGGTGGCAGTATTGTGCGGGCCACAAACAAGCAAGATCACACGTTGATTGAAATCGTGTCGCGTCCGCTCCTTAACAATGCACGTCCTTCTGATGCTGACAAGACGGAAGGGCGGTTTATCGCCAGGGTTGATGGGTTTCTTGATCCACAAATATATGCCCCAGGGCGCATGATCACCGTCGTTGGCGCAATGGACGCGGTCGAAACTGGCAGCATCGGTGAGCACGCGTACGCATTCCCTGTCATCCAGGTGAGTGGTCATTACCTGTGGGAGAAGGTGGTTCGGCGCGATTATCCGCACTACTATCACCTATCGCCTTGGGAGTATCGCTACTACCGGCGGTACTACCATCCTTACTACCCGCCCTACTGGCCGTATTACCGCTCGTCACAAAAAGAGCAGAAAAAGCCATGATTGTGCGCATGATGATACTGGCAGGGCTTGCTCTTGTTCTGGCGGGATGCGCGAGCAGCAAGCCGTCGCTTGACAGCAAAGACGCTCGCCGAGATGTTTCTCCGGAAACTGTGAGTCAGAACCTCGAGACCGTTGTGGATGACCGCGTGATGTGGGCGGGGGTGATCGTCGATGCCACTAATCTCCAAAGCCACACGCAACTAGAAGTGTTGTCCTATCCCCTCAATCGCCAGTCACGGCCAGACCTTTCAGCAAAGCCGACCGGTCGTTTTTTGGTCCGCCACGATGGTTACCTCGAAACGTTGGATTATGCGCCGGGGCGATCGGTGACGGTCGTTGGCCGAGTCGAACGACTAGCGACACAAAAGATTGGCGATGCGGAGTATGCCTTCCCTGTGTTGATGGATGAGCAGTTGCGGCTGTGGCGTGAAACTGATCAGCAATCGGAGCCGCGGGTCAATTTTGGTTTTGGTTTCATCTTCAGAAACTAGCTGTGCGCACAGTCGCGGTGGATGTTTGATTTGCTGCGGCTGCGCCAGGTAAACTCCCGATTACGCATAAAAAGCTATCATCGCTCGTCCCGTGGTGTGCATTTTGCAGCTGTGCCCAGGTGTGTTGAGGTGCGTCCTCGTGGTGAGCAGAGAGTCATTATGATTTTTTGGGTGAAAACCGTTTATTTGACGTCTGTGCTCGCTGTGGTGTGTGGCGCAGCTGTTGCCAATGAATGCGTTTGGCCAGATGATCATACTCAGGCGGCGATTCTCTCGGTAGCGACAAACGACGGCAGTTATGCCAGTGGCGTGGTTATCGCGCCCAATCGCGTACTGACCGCTGCTCATGCGGTTTCGGGCGCTGACCAGACCTTTGTGCGCGTGAATCGATACTTCCGCGATGCGTCGTTGATCACCATGGATTTAGAGAAAGATCTCGCGGTCATGCACGTTGATACCGGGGACGTTCAACCCATTCGTCTCTCCTCACGCAAACCCATCAAGGATGAGCCGGTATGGGCAGTTGGGTATCCGCATGCGCGCTTTAAAACAACGTCAGTAGGGACGTTTCAGGATATTCACGAAGGTGTGCTGCATACCAGCGCGTCTATTGATGCCGGTGAATCCGGCGGTGGATTGCTCGCCTGTGATAAAGGCGACTTTGTCCTGGCCGGTATGCTGCGTGGCTACGGCGCGTATCATCAAGACGGCAAATACATCAAAATTGAGAATCATTCCGTCTCGGTAACGGCGCAAGATATCGAGCGATTCGTGCAGTTTTCGGGCGACTAGCGCAGCTATCCACTCGGTTCTGAGGAGTCAGAACCCTCAAGATCGTGCAAATACGGCGTGATGTTGGCGCCTCGCAAGCGCTTGGCGCCAACCCTTTCTCTGATGACTGCTGCAGTTAGCCTTGCTGATCCTTGTCCCGTGTCATCATGGCATAGGCTGAGTGATTATGAATGGACTCAAAGTTTTCCACCTCTAGCGTATAGCTGCGCAAAGGCGACAGGTCGTTGAGACGGCGTGCGACATCGCGAATAAGATCTTCAACAAACTTGGGGTTGTCATAAGCCCGTTCGGTGACGGACTTCTCGTCGGAACGTTTCAGCTGGCTATAGAGTTCGCACGAGGCTTCTTGCTCGGCGATCTCGATTAGATCTTCCCAATACAACACGGCCCCCGGCGCTAATCGCGCATCAATCGTGACTTCAGAGCGTTGATTGTGTGCACCGTATTCTGAGATTTCCTTTGAGCAAGGGCAGAGCGTTGTCACAGGCACGACAACGCGAACATGTGTGTCTGGATCACAACCACGTTTGATGTCGGAGCGCAGCGTCACTTTGTAGTCCAGCATGCCTTTTTTGCCGGTCACAGGCGCGGACTTCTCAATAAAATACAGAAAACTCATTTCGATGGTGCCTTCTGTACTATCGAGACGGCGGTTCATTTCGCGAAATAAATCGACGAAATTGGCCACGCTGTGTGCATCGTGATCGTGGTCATTCAGCAGCTGTGTAAAACGCGACATGTGAGTGCCTTTGCGGTCTTCAGGCAGGTAGACCGTCATTTCGAAACTGGCAACCGTATGTTGCTTGATGCCGCTTTTGTCCACTACGGTGACGGGGTGGCGGATATCTTTTATGCCGACTCGGTCGATGGCGATGTGTCTGTCGTCCACGTAGGACTGTACGTCAGGTATAGAATTGTTGGTTGAATCAGTCATGGAATTGTATGTCAGAGGCGGGCGCGCCTTGTCTTATTTTACGGTGGCGAGTTTCTTTCCGCCCAGTCTGAAAGACGGTTCTGAAACCTGCCGAGGTAAGTGGTTAAGTATGGAAGCCAAAATGCCTTCGGCATCAAGACCGCATTCGGTGAGCAGCTCGTCACGGCTGCCCTGTTCCTGAAAGTGATCGGGTATACCCAGCATGAGCACAGGTACAGTGCGATTCTCTCGGAGTAAACATTCTGCAACCGCGCTGCCGACGCCACCCATCACGGCGTTTTCCTCGACGGTGACGAGCAGATCGTGGCTGTCGGCCAGTTCGTCTATTAATGCCTGATCCAGTGGTTTAACAAATCGCATGTTCACCACAGTTGCGTTAATCGCCTCGCCGGCTTCTTGCGCGGGCTCTACCATCGTGCCAAAGGCGAGAATGGCTATAGACTGGCCACGTCGGCGGATTTCTTCCTTGCCGATTTCCAGGGCTTGTAGTGTTTTTGAGGCGGGTTCGCCTGGCCCTCTGCCGCGTGGATAACGCACTGAGGCAGGCCCTTTATGCAAAAACCCCGTGTATAGCATTTGGCGGCATTCGTTTTCGTTGGCAGGGGCCATAATGAGCATATTGGGCAAGCAGCGCATAAACGAAAAATCAAAACTGCCCGCGTGTGTGGGGCCATCGGGCCCCACGAGTCCTGCGCGATCAATGGCGAACAAGACCGGCAATTGCTGGAGCGCCACATCGTGAAGGAGCTGGTCGTAGGCACGTTGGAGGAATGTGGAGTAGATGGCAACGACGGGTCTTTGCTGCTCGCAGGCCAAGCCAGCTGCGAGTGTGACCGCATGCTGTTCTGCAATGCCGACGTCGATAAAACGCCCAGGAAATCGCGCGTCAAATTCCACCATACCTGACCCCTCGCGCATGGCTGGCGTGATACCAAACAGCCGTTGGTCGCGTTCCGCCATATCGCAAAGCCATTCACCAAACACTTTTGTGTAGGTGGGGCCGGTAGATGCGGTGGCTTGTTGTTGGCCGGTGTCTGGGTCAAACGGTGTCACTGCGTGCAGGGCGAGGGCATCTTCTTCGGCGAATTTGTAGCCCTTGCCTTTTTGCGTCACGGCGTGAAGTAAGATGGGACCCTGTTGCTCACGTACGTTTTCAAGCACGGTAACGAGATGTTGGATGTCATGCCCGTCTACAGGACCGATATAGCGGAAGCCCAGTTCTTCAAAGAGTGTGGCAGGCGCGATAATGCGTTTGATACGGGTCTCACCACGCTTGACGACATTCGCGATGGCTGGCGTATGGCGGAGTAGCGCTTTACTGGTCCGACGCACGCGATCATACCATCGGGCAGAGATCATCCGAGTGAGCGTCGTGTTCAGGGCGCCAACGTTGGGTGAGATTGACATGTGGTTGTCATTCAAAACAACGAGCATGTCAGTGTTCAGATCGCCCGCGTGGTTTAGGGCTTCAAAGGCCATGCCGGCTGTCATCGCGCCATCGCCGATGACGGCGATGGTTTTGCGCGCCGTGCCAGCGGCTTGGGCCGCCATTGCCATGCCGACCGCCGCGCTGATTGATGTGCTGGAGTGACCGACGCCGAACGCATCGTATTCGCTCTCGCCGCGCTTGGGGAAGCCAGACAGACCGTCTTTTTGGCGGATGCTGTGCATTGCCTCGCGGCGACCGGTGAGAATCTTATGTGGGTAGGCTTGATGGCCGACATCCCAGATCAGCCGATCATCAGGCGTGTTGAACACGCGATGCAGGGCGACGGAGAGCTCGACGGTGCCTAAGCTTGCACCCAAGTGGCCGCCGGTTTGGGCGACGCTCTGGATGATGAAGTCGCGCAACTCGCTACACACCGCAGGGAGGTCTTGCTCCGCGAGTGCCCGTAGATCCGATGGATAATCGATCTGGGATAGCAATGGGTAGCGCGTTGAGTCGGTCATTATGTGGGTGCTTAAGGCAATCCGTTCATTATTTGCCCGCAGGGTTGAGACGGCAAATGAATGCTGCTCAATAGGTTCGGTCCATAATGTAGTTGGACAAGTCCCGGAGTATATCAAAACTCGCCGGCAAATCCTGCAGGTGGGCCAGCGCCTGCTCGTGGGTGTCGCGCGAATGTCGGCGTGCGCCCTCCAGGCCCAACAGAGCAGGGTAGGTGGGCTTATTCATGGCCATGTCTGAACCCTGGGGTTTGCCCAGTGTTTGGGTGTCGCCGGTCACATCCAGGATGTCGTCCACAATCTGAAAGCCGAGGCCGATTGCGCCGGCGTAGCGGTCCAGGGTGTCCAGCATCCCTTGTGGATGTTCTCCAGCGGCCAATGCGCCCATCTGCACACTGGCGCGAATCAGCGCACCGGTTTTGTGGCAGTGCATGTTCTCTAGCGCGTCGAGCGACAATGACTGTCCGACAGACTCCAGGTCAATGGCCTGGCCTTCGGCCATCCCATTGGCGCCACTGGCATCGCCGAGTATTTGGATGATGCGGATTTGTCGTTCCGGAGCCAAGGCGTTGTGGTCGCTTGCCAGCAAGGTAAACGCCAGTGCCTGTAACGCGTCTCCGGCGAGGATGGCCGTTGCTTCATCAAATTGCTTGTGACAGGTTGGCATGCCACGGCGCAGATCGTCATCATCCATCGCGGGCAGATCATCGTGGACCAGCGAATATGCATGCACCATTTCAACCGCGCAGGCGGGGGCGTCCAGCAGCGATAAATCTGCGCCGAGCGCTTCACCGGTGGCATAGGTGAGAATGGGCCGCACGCGTTTACCACCGTTGGTGACCGCATAGTGCATGGCTTTGCGTAAACGCGTGCTGCTGTCAGACAATGGCGGCAGAAAGGTGGCCATTTTGCCGTTAACGCGATCGCGATAACCGGCCAGACGTTGCTCAAAATCCATCAGTCTTCTTCGGCCTCAAAGTCCGATAGCTCGGTATGCCCGGCCTCTTGCAGCAGCACCTGTATTTTCTGTTCTGCATCGCTGAGTGCTTGTTGGCAAAAGCGCGATAGAGCAATGCCGCGTTCAAAGTTTTCAAGGGATTTGTCCAGCGGTTGATCAGACCCTTCCAGCGTTTGCACAAGGGTTTCCAGCTCGGCCAAAGCGTCCTCGAAGCGGGTGCTCTTGGGTATCGTCGTTCTTTTCTTGCTCATGGTGCAGTATCTCCGGGGTTGGCTACCCTAAACTACGGCTGCCAAGCGGTCAATCGCTTCGCTGGCTTTCGGTCAGCCTTGCAACGCTGAATCTCCCGGTGTGGATGTGTTGTCAGCGTTGTCGGTGGTCTGTGGTGGTAACTGCACGGGTGTTGCGTGGTCTCTAAGAGAGGGCTGCTAATCAAGCAGATCCAGTGCCTCTGCGAGTCGGTTGACGCCCGTGACCTTCAAGCCAGGTATCGGCTTACGCGGTAGATTGGCATGTGGCACAATGGCCGTCTCAAAGCCGTGTTTGGCGGCTTCTTGTAAGCGTTCTTCGCCATTGGACACGGGGCGCACTTCCCCCGCTAAGCCAACTTCGCCGAACACGATCAGGTTGGCGTCGAGGGGGCGGTCGCGAAATGACGATAAGGTCGCAAATATGGTGGCGAGATCAGCGGCGGTTTCAGAGATGCGCATGCCGCCCACCACATTTAAATACACGTCTTGATCAAACATGGCGATACCCGCATGTCGGTGCAGCACCGCCAATAGCATGGAGAGACGGTTTTGTTCCAAGCCGAGCGTCACCCGGCGAGGATTGCCGAGATGGCTCTCGGCCACCAGTGCTTGCGCTTCAACCAAAATGGAACGCGTCCCTTCCCGCGTAACCATAATGACACTGCCTGATACGGGCTGTGGGTGTCGTGACAGAAAGATTGCGGAAGGGTTGCTGACGACCTGGAGGCCTTTCTCACCCATGGCGAACACGCCGAGTTCATTCACCGCACCAAAGCGGTTTTTGACGGCACGAATCACGCGATAGCGGCTACTGGGGTCGCCTTCAAAATAGAGCACGGTGTCGACCATGTGCTCCAGCACCCTCGGACCCGCGAGTGCGCCTTCCTTGGTGACATGGCCGACGACAAACAGCGCTGTGCCGGTTTGTTTGGCAAATCGCACCAAGCGTGCGGAACTCTCGCGGACCTGACTGACTGAGCCCGGGGCTGATTGCAGCGTCTCGGTGTATATGGTCTGGATCGAGTCAATGACCATGATTTGCGGCTTTTCTTGCGCCGCAAGGGCGATCACTTTCTCGACACAGGTTTCTGTCAATAGACGCAGGTCTTGCTCAGGGAGGTTCAGGCGCCGGGCGCGCAGGATGACTTGTTGCAGGGACTCCTCACCCGTGACGTAAAGCGTTTTGTTCGCCGCGCTAAGATTGGCCAGACATTGCAGCAACAAGGTCGATTTGCCAATACCGGGGTCACCACCCAGTAAGGTCACCGAGCCGTAGACAAGGCCGCCGCCTAGTACCCGATCGAGTTCGCTGAGACGGGTTGTGGTGCGAGGTTCTTCTTGCAGTGTGATGTCGCTGGCAGACGTAATCGCAGACTCACCCGCGTAGCCGGCAAAGCGTGAGCCTGTGTCTGCTTTTTGCGTGGGGGCTGCAGCTTCCTCCAGGCAATTCCATTCGCCGCAATCAGCGCACTGCCCGCTCCATTTGGGGAAGCGTGCACCGCATTCCCGGCACAGGTATTCAACACGGACTTTTGCCATGACAGTGCTCAGCCCGGCGATGTGTCGATGAGCGGGGCATCACCTTGGGGTCTATCGAGGGTGGCGCTAGGGAGGATCTTGACGTCTTGCACCATATTATCCTCGACACGAACAATCTCCAGTGCGCCATCCTCCATCGGGATCAACGTACCCGCTTCGGGGATTTCTTCGAGCTTTTCGAGGATAACGCCATTTAGGGTTTTGGGGCCATTGACTGACAGATTCCATCCCAGCAAGCGATTGAGTTGTCGAACCGGTGTGCTGCCTAGTGCGAGGCATGTGCCGTCCGCCTGTGGGCGAATGTCGAGGTCGGTGGCAGGGTCTGTGGTGAACTCGCCGACGATTTCTTCCAGGATATCTTCGAGCGTGACCAGGCCGAGAATGTCGCCATACTCGTCCACCACCAGGCCGATGCGGCGTTTTTGGCTCTGGAAATTCAGTAACTGGACCGTCAGCGGCGTGTTCTCAGGAATGAAATAGGTGTTGCGAATGCGCGACTCTAGATGTTCGCGTTGTATTTCTTCTTGGCGCAATACGTCGAGCATCTTGCGCAAATAGATAAAGCCGACGACGTTGTCGATGCTCTCCCGATACACTGGCAAGCGGCTGTGCTTGCTGCTGGCGATTTGCTGCATGATGTCGCCCCAGTCATCGTCTAAGTCAATGCCGATGATGTCGTTGCGCGGGATCATGATGTCATTGACGGTGACATTTTCCAGGTCGAGGATGTTAACCAGCATTTCTTGGTGGCTGTCTGGGATCAAGGCACCGGCTTCATTGACGACAGTGCGCAGCTCTTCACGGCTGAGGTTTTCGCCGGCGCCTGCGGAGTCCGTTGATATCCGCATCAACCAGAACAATTGACGGGTAATCACGTTCACAACAAATACCAGCGGATACAGCACCTTGAGCAAGGGGGTGTAAATCCGGGCAGCGAAAAACGCGATTGGCTCGGGTTTGATGGTCGCCAGTGTCTTGGGCGTGACTTCGGCAAAGACTAAGATCACCAGCGTCAAGATGCCTGTCGCGATGGCGATGCCCGCCTCACCCAAGAGGCGCAGGGCAATGACGGTCGCAATAGCAGATGCGAGGATGTTGACAAAGTTATTGCCCAGTAAGATCAGACCGATCAGCTTGTCGGGTTTTTCGAGTAGGCGCGAGGCGAGGATAGCACCCCGATTGCCACTCTTGGCCAAGTGCCGCAATCGATAGCGGTTTAGCGTCATGAGAGCGGTTTCGGAACCGGAAAAGAAGCCCGACATGAGGATGAGCGCGGCCAATATGCCAAACAGCATACTGATAGGGAGTGTGTTCAAGTAGGGTCAGATCCGTTTATCAATGACATGTTGCGCATAACTATAGCTTCATGTCTTCAGTGTCAAGCGAGAAGACTTAAGCGACTGCAGTTTCCAACATCACGAACTCAAGCACAAACTTACTGCCGAAATACGCCAGTATCAATAATCCAAAAGCGAACATCGTCCACTTAACGGCCCGTTTGCCTCGCCAACCGTAGCGCCAGCGCCCATACAGTAAGGTGCCGAATAAAAACCATGCGCCAATGGATAGCAAGGTTTTATGCACCAGATGTTGGGCAAACATGTCATCGAGAAAAATAAATCCGCTGATGAGCGACAAGCTGAGCAGAATAAAGCCTGCTGTCAGCATGCTGAAGAGCAGGCTTTCCATGGTGTTTAGCGGAGGCAGAGATTGAATAAAGCCGCCGGGTCGATGGTTGTGAAGGTGGTGCGCCTGGACGGAGACCACCATTGCTTGGAGTGCAGCGAGGCCCAACAAGCCGTATGCCGTGATTGAGAAAAATACGTGTGACTGAACCTCTAGGTCGATAGAGATCTCAGCCGGCTGGTACAGCGACGATGAGAACACGGTCAACGCGGCGATAGGTAGCACTACGATGCCGAGGTTTTCAACCGGTTGGCGAATCGCAAACAGCAGCAGAATGATACACATCAGGCCGGCGACCAGTGACAGAGCATTGATGATGTTCAGGTCGAGCGCATTGGGCATAACGATATTGCGAAACAACAAGACAGCGTGAACGCAGACGCCCAGCAGTGATGGGAGTAGAATGAGCCACTTGCGATGGATGTTTTGGCCACGTTTCATGGCTCTGAACAACACCGTGGCTGGAATCAGATATAATACTGCGGAGGATGCTCCCAGTACTTCAGAGGAAATCACGTGTGCATGCCTTGTCGGTGCGCCTTCGGCGCTCAGTTAAAGGATAAGGATAGCGTATCGGGAAGAAGACTTGCATCGCTTTTACTCATCCTGCACATTCCGGTGCCGCGGGCAGAGTCTCTATTGTAACGAGAATCATTCGCTTTTACAGGGTGGATTGTCCACTCTTTATATACAATTGCAATTGATGTCGCGTAACCGCGCGGCAGGACAGTTTTTGGGTAAGTCAAAATCATGTTTCAGTCATTAAGTGAGCGTCTTGGGTCAACCATCAAAAACCTGCGTGGTCAGGGGCGTCTGACCGAGCAAAATATCAAAGACACGCTGCGTGAAGTACGCATGGCGCTACTCGAGGCAGATGTGGCTTTGCCCGTGGTCAAGCAGCTGATCGATCAAGTGCGCGAAAAGGGGCTGGGCCAAGAAGTGCTCGGGAGCCTCTCGCCAGGGCAGGCTTTGGTCAAGGTGGTCAACGATGAGCTGATCGCGGTGATGGGGGAGACGGCTGAGCCCTTGAACCTCAGCACCCAGCCGCCCGCGATTGTGCTGATGGCAGGCCTCCAGGGGGCGGGTAAAACCACCACGGTTGGTAAGCTCGCCCGTCGCCTCAAGGAGCGGGATAAGAAAAAGGTCATGGTGGTCAGCTGTGACGTCTACCGACCCGCGGCGATCGAGCAGTTGAAAACGCTGGCGGCTGAAGTTGGCGTCGAATTTTTCGCCAGTGATGGTGGCGAAAAGCCGGCCGATATTGCGGAACGTGCCGTCGCCGCAGCCAAGCAGCAGTTTATTGATGTGCTCTTGGTTGATACGGCCGGCCGTCTTGCAATTGATGAGGCCATGATGGCGGAGATTCGCGAGCTCAACGCAGCGTTGAATCCGATTGAAACCCTGTTTGTCGTGGACAGCATGACTGGCCAAGACGCGGCTAACACTGCCCGAGCGTTTGGTGATGCGCTGCCACTGACGGGTGTTGTGCTTACTAAGACTGATGGTGACGCGCGCGGTGGCGCGGCGTTGTCTGTGCGCATGATCACTGGGCAGCCGATTAAATTCATCGGCTCCGGTGAGAAGTCAGACGCCTTGGAGATGTTTCATCCGGATCGGATCGCCTCGCGCATTCTCGGTATGGGCGATGTGGTCAGCTTGGTCGAGGAAGTGACGGCCAAGGTCGATCAAGACAAAGCGCAGAAGCTGGCGAAGAAGATCAAGAAAGGCCGTACCTTTGATATGAATGATTTGCGCGATCAGATGGAGCAGATGATGCAAATGGGTGGGATCGGCAGCTTGCTGGATAAAATGCCGGGCGCTGCCAATCTGCCGGAGGCTGTTAAAGCACAGGCTGATGACAAGCAGTTTTCTCGTATGGTCGCAATTATCAATTCCATGACGCCTCAGGAACGAAAGTTTCCTGCCGTCATTAAGGGGTCGCGACGCAAGCGCATCGCCGCAGGATCGGGTACGCAGGTGCAAGATGTCAATCGTCTGCTCAAACAGCATGCGCAAATGAGCAAAATGATGAAGAAGATGTCGGGCGGTGGCATGGCTAAGATGATGCGCGGTCTCAAAGGGCGTATGCCGCCTGGCATGGGGTTTTGAGTTTTTTATAAAAAAGCCTGAATCGCGCTTTATTTTTTCCTCCAGTTGGGTAAAATTGCTCGTTTTGGTGCGCCCAGTGTCGGGCGTTTTTTGTCTGTAGTCAGATTATTAATGGCTCAATCGTCTTAAAAGAGCGGGTATTTTTCATGGTAACCATTCGTCTTTCACGTGGTGGCGCAAAAAAGCAGCCATTCTACCGTGTTGTAGTCACGGACAGCCGCAACCGTCGTGACGGGCGGTATCTGGAGCGGGTAGGTTTCTTTAACCCGGTTGCTCGTGGCAATGATCCTGAGCTGCTGCTGGAGCTTGAGCGCATTGACCATTGGGTGGGTCACGGCGCGCAAATGAGCGAGCGTGTCAGTAAATTGGTTAAAGCGTATCGTAAGCAGCAGGCGGCCAGCGCCGCTTAGCATAGTGCCGTCGGAGCGAGTATCGGTAGGATGGCGCCGTGTCGGATGACGACACGCTAATCCCGCTGGGTAAGATCTCCGGTGTGTTTGGCCTTCAGGGTTGGGTTAAGGTGTGCTCTGATACCGATCCCCGAGAAGGCATTGTTCGTTACCGGCAGTGGGTGCTGGAGCAGGGTGCTGACCAGAAAACGCTGCGTGTAGAGCAGGGTAAACGCCACGGAAAAGGTGTGATTGCCAAGCTGGATGGAATCGCTGATCGAGATGCGGCGGAATCCTTGGTAGGAAGCCGCATTGCAGTGAGGCGTGCAGACCTGCCCCAGCTGGCTGACGACGAATATTATTGGTCAGACTTGATCGGTATTCAGGTTGAGACGGTTGCCGGCGTTGCGCTCGGAACCGTGAAGTCTTTGTTCGCAACGGGCGCCAATGATGTGATTGTTGTTGATGGTGACCGCGAGCGGTTGATTCCCTGGATTCAAGGACAAGTCATTAAACAGATAGACCTGGACCAGCGTCGCATGGAGGTGGACTGGGATCCGGATTTTTAGGTGGTCAGATGCATATTATCGTCATCACCTTGTTTCCGGAATTGGTGCAAAGCATTTTGTCAGCGGGTATACCGCGTAAGGCCTCAGAAATGGGGCGGCTATCGCTGACGACCATCAATCCGCGTGATTTTGCGGATGATGCGCGCCGAACGGTGGATGACCGCCCCTACGGTGGCGGGCCTGGCATGGTCATGATGGTTGCGCCGTTGCAGCGCGCGATTCATGCCGCAAAAGCTCAGGCGCCTGGTGCTCGCGTGGTGTATCTCAGTCCGCAGGGGCAGCCTCTGGTGCAGAAAACTGTTGAGGCGATGGCCACAAAAACCGAGGCCATCATCTTGCTCGCCGGGCGTTATGAGGGTGTTGATGAGCGCTTGATTGAGCAGGAAGTGGATGCCGAAGTCTCCATCGGTGATTATGTGCTCAGCGGCGGAGAATTGGGTGCGATGGTGGTGGTGGATGCCATCAGCCGATTGTTGCCGGGTGTTTTGGGTCATGCGGATTCAGCGGCGCAAGATTCTTTCAGCGATGGTTTACTGGATTGCCCGCACTACACGCGTCCGGAAGACTACGCCGATCAACGCGTGCCGCAGGTGCTCTTAAGCGGAGACCATGCTGCGATCGCGAGGTGGCGTCGTCAGCAGGCTTTGGGTAGAACTTGGCGAA